>JBMDYE010000400.1:0-3135 GCA_048595135.1 Planktothrix sp.
GGTCGTTTAGACGCCTCCCCCGTTGTTTCCGGCGCTGTGACCAACGCCCGTATTGGTGCAGAAGGGGCGAGAAAAGCGCCTCTGTGTGCAGCGATGACCATTCACCGTCATGGAAATGCGATGACGATGAACAAAGCCATCTGGAATTATGGGTTACGTCCTTGGCATGAATATAACGGGAATTTAGACGAATTTGGGCGAGATTTTCGGGGCTATTTTGATAGTATTCCGCCAGAACAACGAATTTGGGCGGTGGTGTTAAGTTCTGCCATTTATGAATATTTTGCCCGCTATTTGTCGGCAGCCGCAGGGGTTGATCCGATGGAAGAATTCCGGGTTATTATTATTCCCCCACCCCAAATGGTCAACAATATTAGAATTGGCGCCATGCAAGCTTATATGGTGGCTGAACCTTGGAATACTCGCGCCATTACTGGCAATGAAAACGTTGGTTTTACCTTTGCTCAAGGCTCAGAAATTTGGTATGGACATCCTGATCGCTTATTGGGGGTAATGGAATCTTTTATTAATGAAAATCCCAAAACTTATCGCAGTTTAGTGAAAGCGATGATTGAGGCTTGTCAATATTGTAGTGATCCAGCAAATCGGGCTGAAGTGGCTCAACTAATTACTGACCCTTCTTATACCGGAGCAAAACCGAAAAAAGGAGCCATTGATAAGTTTACTCAACCTGCTATTGTTGGGGATTACAATTATGGCGGATTTGATCATCAAAAACGGATTATTTCTGATCCCTATACGACAATTTTTTATGATTCTCCGCCTAAGTTAGCGGAAATTCCAGGGATTCATTCCACCTTTTTATGGCAATCTCAAAGCCTTTGGTTAATGACACAAGCCGCCCGTTGGGGACAAATTAAAGAAATTCCCAAAGATGCAGAAGCCAAAGCTAAAAAAGCATGGCGAACGGATCTTTATCGAGAGATTGCAAACGAAATGGGAATTCAATGTCCGGCGGACGATTACAAAGTTGAACCTGCTGAATTTTTTATTGATAAAAAAGCCTTTGATCCGAGTGATCCGGTGGGTTATCTCAACAGTTTTGAAATTCGAGCCAATCGCCCGAAATCGTTCTTTTTGTCCTAATTAAGTTTGAGTTTTGATGGGCAGAGCGAGTGCCAAAAATTGGTCTTTTTGTCCTAATTAAGTTTGAGTTTTGATGGGCAGAGCCCATCCTACGATATTAATTTTTTAGAGGTGAATGATGAGACAGTTTCCTACTCCCACTTCCGCTTCCGTTGCCACCTTAAACCCAACTGAATTTTTAACCATTGAAAATTTAGTGAAGTCTTATCCCAATCCCAATGGGGGAGAATTTGTAGTTTTAGATCATATCAATTTAACCATTGGTGAAACTGAATTTATTTCCGTGATTGGTCATTCCGGTTGTGGAAAATCAACGTTACTAAAAATTGTGGCGGGGTTAGAACAAGCAACGTCAGGTTTGGTAACGTTAGAAGGAAAACGAATTCGTAAACCCGGTTGCGATCGCATGATGGTGTTTCAACATTATTCGTTATTACCTTGGTTAACGGTGCGAGAAAATATTCGCCTCGCGGTCGATGAAGTGTTAAAAAATCTAACCAATGCGGAAAAAATTAGTTTAGTCAATGAACATATTGCGATGGTGAATTTAACCGCCGCCGCCGATAAATATCCCGATGAAATTTCCGGGGGGATGAAACAACGGGTGGGAATTGCACGGGCGTTAGCCATTAAGCCGAAAATGTTATTAATGGATGAACCGTTTGGGGCGTTAGATGCGTTAACACGGGGGAAATTACAAAAACAAGTGTTAGATATTTGGGAACAAAATCGTCAAGCGGTGATGATGATTACCCATGATGTGGATGAAGCGATTTATATGTCTGATCGCATTGTTTTGATGACAAACGGCCCCCATGCGAAGATCGGGGAAATTTTAGAAGTTCCCTTTTCTCACCCTCGCGATCGCCATGAATTACGAGAATCCTCAGAATATTATGAATTAAGAAATTATGCGTTAGATTTCCTAGAACGGAATTTCACGTCAGACGATTAACTTGATTCTAATATTCCATCCTTAAATCGGTGCTACAGAATATTACCCTAAACCCCACGTAGAGACGCGCCAAAAGCCTATCGGCATGGCTCCGCCCCGGCGCGTCTCTACATAATACGGATGCGTTTAACCCAAATTCATTTAGATGCCAATCTCGCTATAATATTCAGAACTGTTCATACTAAGTTAGGGTAGATTGTCCGTGAGCGCTCAACAATCTGAATCACAACCCCAACCCCAACGGTCAGACCATCCGGCGCTGACCTCAAGTTATTATGCGTTGTTAGGAATTCATCCCAGTGCGACGCCAATGGAAATTCGACGAGCTTATCGCGAATTAAGTAAATTGTATCATCCTGATACAACCGAATTACCCAAGGCGATCGCTACTTCAAAATTTCAAAAGCTCAATGAAGCTTACGCCACCTTAAGCAGTCCAGAACGCCGTTTATCTTATGATCAAAAAATCGGCTATTCTCGGTACAATGTCATTCAAATTCCTCAAAATTTTGATCAACCGATTTCTAAAACGAAAAATTCCAGCTATTCCGCCGCTTATTTAGATCCGAGCGATCGCCCCCTTTCTGCGGGGGAAATTTTTGCATTATTTATGATGGCAGTTAGTTTAATCGGGTGTTTATTGTTAGCGATTTTTATCGGTTTAACGCGTTCAGATGGTATTATTCAACCGATTCAACCCCCAGGATTTTTAGTTTCTTTAACGCTTAATTTATTGGGATTGCTCAAAACTGTTATAATCAAATTTTAAAATCTATTCCCTATCCTATCTTTCTTTTTTATGTCTTTACCCAGTGCAGATACACCGTTATATAATCATCCCTTACCTGATATTGAAGATTGGTTACGTTCTCAGGGTGGCGAACAAGATAGTAAAGAACTTCATTATTGGCACATTGAAAACCCGAATTGGACAGCCGATTTATGGTTAGATGTTGATCAAATTACCGTGCGTTATATTGGTGCAGCCACCAACGGTCAAGATATTCAACGTTCTTTTAAATATTCCCTATCTCGTCGAGATCTCGAAGCCGCTAGTTTTGGGGGGCCCTAAT
>JBMDYE010000401.1:0-3410 GCA_048595135.1 Planktothrix sp.
AGGATGCTCAGGTGCAACAGTTAGAAATTGAAATGGGGGAAAGTCTCCAAAATCAGATTTTAACGGCTTTGCGCTGTTTGGATGATACCAAGCTTTATTTATCCCGTACTGTATTTATAAAGGATTTAGAACGGGTGCTGAAAACGGCTGGGTTAAAGTTAAAAGAACCCGTGATTAAAGCAATTTTAACAGCATTGGGAGAAACAGATCCAGAGGCGGAAATCTGTTTAGATAAAAAGGGAAATCCTGAACCCGATAGTAATTTGCGAGATACGGAAATTGTGCCTTTACCGGATCATATTACATTGCCGTTACCGTTGGGATATGATAAAGATGCAAATGTTGATGAGTTGATTCAGTTCGTAAAAGGGCATTGTGAGGCGTATTTACAACGGGAAGTTTTACCCCATGTCCCCGATGCTTGGATTGATTTTGATAAAACTAAAGTGGGGTATGAGATTCCGTTAAATCGTCATTTTTATGTTTATCAACCGCCTCGTCCTTTGGATGAAATTGAGGATGATATTAAAGCGTTAGAGGCAGATATTATGGCAATGTTGGGGGAAGTGGTTTAAAGTTAGAATAAAAGTGTAGAGTTGGGAGATTTTAAAGTTATGCAGCTTACGATTAATTTACCGGATCAGTTAACGGAAAAAATAGGAGATCAATGGGGAGATTTACAACAAAAGATTATTGCTAATCTTGTGTTAAATGCTTTAAAAGAAGGATTGATTAATTTTGAAGAGTTCAAAGAGATGCTCAATTTTTTTTCTGATGCTGAACTCAAGAATTTTTTAAAACAAAACAATATGCTTCACGCTGGAGGAATACTTAATCTATATGGTTCTTGCCCAGATCTCGACTTTGTAGAAGACGAGCTAGAAATTAGGGAAGGGGTTTAAGGTTAAAATAAAAATGTAGAGTTGGGAGAGTTTGAAGATGGCTTTAACAATTTCTGATGAATTTATAGACGCTTCCCAGTTAACGCCGCCAGAGTTTTTGCAGGAAATTGCATTATATTTATTCCAGTCAGGGCGATTAACGTTAGGTTATGCAGCTAAAATGGCAGAGATGGACTATGATGCTTTTAAAGATTTACTAAAAGCCCGTAACATTCCTTTATATCGTTATGATTTGGAAGATTTTGAGGTGGACTTCAACAATTTACGGGAGTTGGGCAGATTGTGATTATTAGTGATACTTCTGTTATTACTAATCTGATTAGTATTGAACATCTTTTTTTACTGAAAACACTGTATAACAGGGTGATTATTCCTCAAGCTGTTTATCAAGAGTTATTAAGATATCATCCGCTAATATTAGATGAATTACAGGCAGAAACCCCTCCTATTTTTGAAATTAAAACTGTGATAGATAGGGAAAAAATTGATGAATTAAAACAACAAGCTAAGTTAGATGAAGGAGAGTCCGAAGCTATTATTCTAGCCCTAGAGTTAAAAACTGATTTACTATTAATTGATGAACGAAGGGGGAGGGCTGAGGCACAACGCTTAGGAATTAGAATTACAGGGTTGTTAGGGGTTTTACTGGAAGGTAAGGCAAGGGGTTTTGTTGTTTCTGTTAAGCCTTTGATGGATCTATTAATTGAGAATTCAACCTTTTGGATTTCTCCTGTTTTATATGACCGTATTTTAGCTTTAGCAGGGGAAATAGAGGAGGAATAATGGGGAAATATAACGCTTATGAAAAATATAAAGATTCTGGGGTTGAGTGGTTGGGAGAGATTCCTGAACATTGGGAAGTCAAAAGGATTAAATTTATTGGAAAAATAAAATATGGACTAGGTGAGCCACCAGAAAAGTTAGATGACGGCTTGCCTATTATTAGAGCTACTGATATTTATAGAGGTGTTATTGATGGTTCTAAAGTACAAAGAGTCAATCCTGAGAAAGTACCTTGGTCAAGAAATCCTGAGCTAAAAACTGGAGATATTTTAGTTGTTAGAAGTGGGGCTTATACAGGAGACTCTGCAATTGTTCCGAATGAATGGGCTGGCTCAATTGCAGGTTATGACATGGTATTAACTCCTACTCAAGCCCATCCAAAATATATTGCTTGGAATTTACTTGGCAGACATATTTTGGAAGGACAGTTATATTTAGCAAAAAGTAGAGCGGCACAGCCTCATTTAAACGCAGAAGAGTTAGGCAATACAATTATTACAACTCCCCCCCTACCAGAACAACAAGCAATCGCCAATTTCCTAGACTATAAAACCAAACAAATAGATGCTCTCATCAATAAGAAAGAAACTCTACTCGAAAAACTCAACGAAAAACGCACCGCTATTATTAGTCATGCTGTTACTAAAGGGTTAGATCCTAATGTTCCGATGAAAGATTCGGGTATTGAGTGGTTAGGGGAGATTCCTGAACATTGGCAAGTTAAAAGAACTAAATTTTTAGTTACTAAAATTGGGAGTGGAAAAACACCGAAAGGTGGTTCAGAAATTTATGTAGATTCTGGCGTAATGCTCATTAGAAGTCAAAATGTATATGATAATGGACTGCGTTTAGATGATATTGTTTATATTGATAAAGAAATAGATAATATACAAGCCAATAGTAGAGTATTTCCAAATGATATTTTGCTTAATATTACAGGTGCATCTATTGGTAGAGTAAGTTTAGTTCCGCATGATTTTGGACAAGCTAATGTAAATCAGCACGTTTGTATACTTAGACCAATCTGCTGTAGAATACTTCCTCAATATCTTCATCTTGTTTTATGTTCTAAACAGGGTAAAGAACAAATTTTCTCTTACGAAAATGGTACATCTCGTGAAGGCTTAACTTTTCAACAAGCAGGAAACTTAACTTTTCCTGTTCCACCCATAAATGAGCAGAAACAAATAACACAATATTTAGATAAAAAAACAACCGAAATCGACCAACAAAAAGCCAAAATTCAACAAGCCATAGACCGATTAAAAGAATATCGCACCGCCCTCATTACCAACGCCGTCACAGGTAAAATAGACGTTAGACAAGTTCCTATTCCCTAACCCCATAACCCACCATGACACAAATAACCCTTGCAGAACTTCCCGAAACCGTTCAAAACCTCATTAACCAAGCCCAAAAAACAGGCGAAACCCTGACCATTACTCAAAATGGGATTCCATTTGCTACGATTTCCCCTGTTAAGAAAAAATCCCTCCTCGAAGTCTTCGCCATTTTGGATGATATTGACGAAGAATTTCCTAATGTTGACGAAGGATTATTACCCTTAGATGATATTGAGCTTTAAAATGGATTACTCTTACTTACTTGATACCAATACACTATCGGACTTTATTAAACATCCAACAGGGAAAATTTTTGCTAAAATTCGAGAAGTTGGAGAAGACAAAGTTTGCACCAGTATCATTGTTGCTTGTGAACTGCAAT
>JBMDYE010000402.1:0-10468 GCA_048595135.1 Planktothrix sp.
TGTGGCGAAAATTTACACAAAAAGACTTAGTAACTTATTGGCATGAAAAATGGGTGGCTCCTAGAATAGATGCGCTTAAAAGCAAATTACATGAAGGTTAATCTCATTTCTTAGCGCGATCACATTCCTTCCTGCTAAAACCTCCTCATCCACCTTTTATTACCCAAAAAATGTTATGATGAACGCCATAAAAATATTTCTCATGAACAGTTAATGGTAGAACTTGGATTATGCGAACCGTTGACGAATTAATTACAGAAGCATTATCTTTACCCAGTGCGTCGAGAATGCTTCTTGTTGAGAAATTAATCGAAAGTTTGGAGTTTGATGTTGATGAAACTCTACAAACACTGTGGATAGCAGAAGCAAAACAGCGTCGAGATGAAATTCGGACTGGTGTAGTTCAACCGATATTAGGAGAAGAAGCTTTAAGTCAAATCTTAATGAGTATAAGTTCTTTACAAGAACGCGCTAAAAGAGGTAGTCGTGAAAAATATGAAGCTGCTCTTGCTCAAGTTCCTGATATTGAACCTGAGTCTTATGACCAATTGAAGAAGCATTAAGCCAGATTTTGAGGAGTGTAAATTATCTAGCTAGTACACTTCTTATCCTTAAAGTTAATCTATAATTAACAATACTATTTACAATCTCTAAAATCTATGCCTGAAACTAAAATTAGTTTAGATGAACCCATACAAAATGCTCTCGCTGAAATTTCACGAGAAACTGGAAAAAGCCAAAGTCAATTAATTAATGAAGCGGTTGAACGATTAATCAAAGACTATCAACGGCAAAACCGATCTTTATTAATACAACAAGCTAAAGGAATATGGGCAGATCGAGAAGATATCCCTGATGTACAACAATTACGTCAGGAATGGCAAAGATTTTAGCAAATTTTATGATTCAATATGGCTATAAAATTATTAATTGATACCGATATTTTAATCGATTTTTTGCGAGGGCGATCGCAAGCTATTACTTATCTAGAAAATTTAATAGAAGAATCTGTTTTAATTTCAAGTATTACTGTTGCTGAACTTTATTCAGGCGTTCGGGAGGGGAAAGAAAGAGAGGTGTTAGATACCTTTTTTCTTGCCTTTGAAATTGTACCTATTAATGAAGAAATTGCTATTAAAGGAGGATTATATCGCCGAGATTATAGAAAAAGTCATGGTGTAGGACTGGCTGATGCGTTAATTGCTGCTACTGCTGAAGTTAAACAAGCTCACTTAGTAACCTTGAATCAAAAACATTTTCCCATGCTAGATACTGTGATTGTTCCTTATAAAAAACAATAATTTATTCAGCATTTATTGTTGATGCCTACTCTATGTCATAATAATATTAAAAATTTGGTAAAAACTCAATCAATTTATGAAATTTATAATTCTAATTATTGAGAGATAAATTGAAAAATGTCAAGACCAGAAATCCCTACCGCAGTAGAGCATAACCCTCCCAACAGTTGCTCAGAGAAAACGAGACAATAGAAGAATAAATCAACAGTTACTTTTAACTCCTCACTATGTATCTGAAAGATTATCCTCACGCCATTGCCAAGCGGCAATATGAACTATTAGAACTGAACCGAGAAATCCGTCGTCATACCCAAACCGTTAACTTTTTCCTCGCTTCTGTTGACCGTCAAATTGCCTACGATACCACCTTAAAAAACGAGGCTCAACGGAAAGCTAAACGGTTTGAGTTAATGCAGGAAGATTCGGATTACTTAGCCGCCTCCCAAGCCTTAGATGAAGCCACCGAAAAACGGGATAAATTAAATGTGGAACTGGATTTTCTACGGAATCAATTTGGCATCTTAAAACTTGAATTGCGAGATGCGATCGCCACCAAAGAAAACCTAACCACATCTCTTCCTGTTTTGCCTTAATTAAGTTAGGGCGGGAGAACCCCGCCCCTACCATTTAAGGTTTCAAAACGATCTTGATGCAGTTTTCTTGCTTATCGCGGAAAATTTTATATCCCTTCGGTGCATCATCCAAAGACATTCGGTGAGTAATTACAAAAGTCGGGTCAATGTCTCCATTTTGAATGCGTTCTAATAACGGACGTAAATACTTATGAACGTGCGTTTGACCAGACCGCAACGTTAACCCTTTATTAACAACCGCCCCCATCGGCATCTTATCAATAAATCCCCCATAAACCCCAGGGACGGAGACTGTGCCGCCCTTCCGACAAGCCACAATCGCCTGTCGCAACGCAAAGGGACGATCTGTTTCCAGCCGCACCGCTTGCTTTACCTTATCGTAAAGGGCCATTGCATCCGTTCCGTGAGCTTCCATCCCCACCGCATCAATACAAGCATCTGGCCCCCGTCCGCCCGTCATCTCTTTCAGCGCTTCCCCCGCATCAACGTCTTCATAGTTGATAATTTCGGCCCCTGCGGCTTTCGCCATCTGCAAACGTTCAGGGAACCGATCAATTGCTATCACCCGTTCTGCACCTAACATAAACGCACTGCGGATGGTAAACTGTCCCACAGGGCCACATCCCCAAACCGCGACAACATCCCCCGGTTGAATATTGCAGTTTTCCGCCGCCATATAACCCGTTGGGAAAATATCCGTTAAAAACAGCACTTGTTCATCGGCTAACCCATCGGGAATTTTCATTGGCCCCACATCCGCAAAAGGAACCCGCGCATATTCCGCCTGTCCTCCGGCGTATCCCCCCATCAAATGGGAGTAGCCAAATAACCCAGAGGGAGAATGACCATAAAACTTTTCAGCCATCCATTTATTCGGGTTGGAATTATCGCAAAGTGACCATAAATCGCGGTTACAAAAGAAACAACTTCCGCAAGAAATGGTAAAGGGAACAACGACGCGATCGCCAATTTTTAAATTCTTGACTTCGGGGCCAAGTTCCACCACTTCCCCCATAAATTCATGACCGAGAATATCCCCCGATTTCATCGTGGGAATATAGCCATTATATAAATGCAAATCGGAACCACAAATCGCCGTTGATGTAATTTTAATAATCGCATCACGGGGATTTAAAATTTTCGGATCGGGTACATTATCAACTCGGACATCATTGGCACCATGCCAACATACTGCTCTCATCTTTTATTCTCCAAATATTTATGTTTTAAATGTTAAATCGGGTTTATTGATCCGTATTTCTCGCAATTTCTCCCGCTTCCATTAACTGTTTAAAGCGGTTCAAATCATCCCCTATTTGTTGTTCTGGTTCTTCCCCAAATAGTTTCGCTAGCGTGGTGGTAACGGCACCCCCTGGCGGACTAAATTCGATCACAACTTTGACTTCGGTTCCTCGATTTCCAGTCGCTGGTTGAAAGCGAACAAACCCCGAATTCTCAATATCTGGATTTTCCACAGAAGACCAAGCAATTAAATGATTCGGTTCATCTTTAATCACTTCTGCATCCCATTCTACGGTGGTTCCAAGAGGTGCAGTTGCAACCCAATGGGAACGGCGTTCATCATAAACAATGATGGACTTAATATGTTTCATAAATTTGGGCAAATTGTGAAAATTGCGCCAAAATTGATACAGTTCTTCAGCAGAACGATTAATCGTAACGGTTTTTTCCACTCGAATATTTTGGCTATGATTTAAGCCTAATGCTTCTTGTGCTTTGCCAATGGTGCTTTTATTTTGGGCGGCTTGATACATTAAACCACCCCCCGCAACGGCCATTAAAACCCCTTTTAAAGAGCGTTGTTGCAGTCCCATTAAAACTAACGCACCTCCCCCAATTAAAGACCCCCAGCGTTCTAAATCACTTGGGTTTTCTTCGGGGGGAGATTGATTATATTTTTCAGTTGGTGTTATTTCTTCCATAAACTCTTCCTGATCCACCTGTAGAATTAGGATAGGAAGAATTTCTATAGGTTTACGTCAATCAAAAGATATAAAAATCCGTAAGGGCGGGAGAACCCCGCCCTCTTATAGAAACCAGAATTCAGAATTTAAAATTTACCGATCACAGCCATCTAAGATACCGAACTTATATAGCTTTACGCACTCTTAGAACAGGAAATAGTAAGGTTTGAAAGGGTTTTTAATGGGTTATAAATTGATATATTTATTTCTTAAGATAGAGTTAATTTAATAATAAATATGATAATAAATTAAAAAATATATGAAAGCTTGAAATCTTGGCTACAAATAATCAGAGAGGGAGGCTTATACATTTTCCCATTGCCCATTGCCCATTGCCGATTGCCCATTACCTAAAGTGAAGATTTATTCTGAATTATTCTGGCTGTGTACAGGCGGGAGAACCCCGCCCCTACGGCTTAATTTTTTGATTCTGCTGACTGCTGTTGTTTACGAAAATTTTCCCAACTTTTAACGGCTTCTGGGTTAGATTTAACGCCTTTTTGCATTAAAATCACCCCATCTCGGAAATCAGTAATCCCGTATTCTTTATTAGCGGTTAATTGCTCAATCCGTTGGGTGATTTCTGTTAAATTTGTGCGATCGCCTGAAAACGCCACACCATATTTTTGTAATTGCCATAAATCTGCTAACACATAATCAACAGAAATTACCTTTCCTGCATCATTTCTTAACTGATATAATGGGAACCGTAAAATTTCTCGCCGACTTGATAAATGGGGGACAATATAAGTTGTTGTCGCCACACTCGCATCAGTCGGAATTTGCTCCATTAACGGACGAAATTGAGCAACGTGTGACCATTGGGTTGTCAGGGGAACATAAACCCAAGGTTCAACGGAATCAGGAATAATAAAATATAAGGTTCGATTCGGGTTAGAAGTAAAGCTAAAAAATAGCGATAACCCAATACAAAAAATCCAAAACCGTCGAAATTTAACCGATGGTAACGTAACGGTTGAGGTAGAATCAGATTGTTGCTGTAATCGTTTTTGGCGATCGCCCCACCATAAAATCGTTCCATAAAATAACCCTGGAACTACTGTTAACGCATACCGAATTGTAATCGCTAAAACCGATTGTCCCTTCGCCATCAATAATTTTAGCAAGGGAAACCCTGCAATCATCCAAGAAGCGGGAGCAACCGCCGGAACAAAGGCTAAGGGTAACCATTGTCCTAACAAATATTTTAACGTTCCCCAAAATGGGGTCACCAGTTCCACAATTAACCGCCAAGGATTACTAATAATTCCCCACAAAATTTCTAATGTTGATGCGGTTTCTCCCTCCGCATATTGACCGAACCGTTCCATCATAAACCGTTCGGAGATGTCAGCGGAAAACAACGGCATGATAAAATTAGTTAAGGCTAAAATATAGCCAAAACTCATCATGCAAACAATCGCACCTTGGAGAGGATAGCGTTTACTTAAAATCAAATAAACCCCAACCCCAAATAAAATAATTCCTGAATCTTCCCGAACCATTAAAATCAAAACGGCTAAAACCCAAAATAGCCACCACCAGCGTTTCTCCATGGCTAGGAGTAAACTAAACATAAATAAGGGAATCTGGCAGATATCATGGAAATTACTTAAAGTGGGGCCAATGACCGCATTTGCCCCATAATAGCTAACGCTAATTAAAGCGGCTAACGGCGGTTCTAAATGTTGACGCGCCAAAACATATAACACTAATCCGGCGGCGGTAATTAATGTAACCTGTAATACCGTTAAGGTGACAGGAGACGGAAATAACGCATAAATCGGCAACCAAACTAATAAAGCTGGGGTAAAATGCTGTCCTAAGCGATGATAGTCAACTCTGGGAAATTCGCCTTGATGAACAACATTCGTGGATAAGGCAGAAGACAGGGAACTTTGAAAAAATCGTCCGTGACTGTTATTCCAAAACACTTGATTGAAAATGCCTTGGTCGTATGAAGCATAAAAACTATAATAACGGTGTAGCGTTAATCCCAAACAAAGCACAAAGAATGCGATCGCCACTCCCACCACTAACTTCAACGATGAATTTTTTTGCCAATATTTGAGGCGCATGAACATTTTTGATTGACCCAAATTGATTAAACTGTTGTTCAATCCCGAAGAACTAGAGATGGAAGTGGCTCAGAAGTCAGACGGAGTAACCTTCTTCCCCGATCTGCCAACTTCCCAAAAGCCCCAATTCTCGAAAAAATGAAATCTAAAGGAGATATTAAATTAAACTAGAGGTAAAACCCAATAGCCAATGCACCCTCCTTCTTCATTCAGGAACAGTGAAAATCCCCTAACGCTCCTGTTTCAAAAACAGTTCATGCAGGTACTTCCAGATCAACAGTCTACGCCTTCCGAGGCTTCATTGCAGATTCTCTTATTTGTTGACCAGCGCCCAAGCTCTGAACAACACATCCGACGGATTCGTCAATACCTAGAGGACTTAAACGCCCTCGATCACTTTGATCTCCAAATCATCGATGTGACAGAGCAACCCTATTTAGCTGAACATTTTAAGTTGGTCGCGACTCCCACCTTGGTTAAAATTTACCCCGAACCTCAGCAAATTCTGGCGGGAAGCAATATTATTGCCCAACTGGAGCAATGGTGGCCCCGTTGGCAAGAGGATCTGGCGGCAATCGTTTTACAATCAGCCAGCGAGTTAAATTCCCCTAAATCCACCAATTCCGTCGCCTATGTTGCTGAAATGATGGAGTTGAGTGATGAAATCTTTCGGCTGAAGCAAGAAAAAGAACAGTTACAACAACAATTACAGTTTCAAAATCGGATCATTGAAATTTTGGCTCATGATCTGCGGAGTCCCTTAACCGCATCCTCTTTAGCCTTAGAAACGTTATCCTCAGATCAAATTACTCCCGCTTTGAAAACGCGGTTAATTCAGCAAGCGCGTTGTCAACTTAAAGTCATTGATCGGATGATCACAGATATTTTACAAACGGCGACCAGTCCAAGTGTGAAATTCCAAATCCAACCCGCTCGTTTAGAGTTAGGGGTGTTTATTAAAGAAATTTTAGTTGAATTAGAATCTCAATTTCAAAGTAAATTATTACAGTTAAAAACCGATATCCCCCACGATACCCCTTGCGTTTATGCTGATCAAGAACGGATTCGGCAATTAATCGTGAATTTATTGGATAATGCGATTAAATATACACCCACCGGAGGCACGATTCAAATCTCGGTTTTACACAGAACCACCCAAAAAGTTCAAGTCACAATTTGTGATAATGGCCCTGGAATTCCTGAAGAAAATCGCGATCGCATTTTCCAAGAACATTATCGTTTAAAACGAGATGAAGCTCAAGATGGATACGGCATTGGCTTATCCTTATGTAAACGTATTATTAACGCTCACTATGGTCAAATTTGGGTAGACTCCAGCACCACCCATGGCAGTTGTTTTCACTTTACCCTTCCGGTCTACCATTAGTAGGATGGGCAAAGCCCATCAATTGGCTCGAAAACCCTAAAAACAATACCCAATTTGATTTTTAACCGAAAAAGCTTCAGTAGGACGATGCTCTGCCCATCAATTGGCTCGAAAGCCCTAAAAAGAATGCAAACTTTGATTTTTACCTCTAAATATTGGGGATTGATGGGCAGAGCATCGTCCTACTTAATTCTTAATTCTTGTATGATTTTTTCATTGGCTTTCGGAAAGGGAAATTGATCAATTTCATCTAACGTTACCCAGCGAATTTCTTCACATTCGAGCGGTTGTGGTTCCCCACTAATATAACGACAATGATAAACATTTAATGTGACTTTAAAATGCGTATACGCGTGATCAAGGGTCATTAAATGATCACCCACTTCAATTTCAACTCCTAATTCTTCTTGTATTTCCCGTTTAATACAAGCTTCGATTGTTTCATCCGGTTCTATTTTTCCCCCTGGAAATTCCCATAACCCTCCTAATAAGCCTTTCGCGGGACGTTTATCAATTAAAATTTGTCCCTGTTCATTCCAAATCACACCAACACCAATGATTTTATGCGGTAAAGGAGAAGACGTTTCACGCATGGGAATTTCTGCTTGTAAATTAAATTGATACGCTTGACAATCCGTTTTCCAAGGACATTCGGGACAATTTGGCATTTTGGGTGTACAAATGGTTGCCCCTAAGTCCATAATTGCTTGATTAAAATCACGGGGATGGTCAGGATCAACTAAAGTATCCGACAACTGCCATAACAATTTTATCGCCTTAGCAGGCGGTACAGACAACGCCATTAACCGAGCTAATACTCGCTTAACATTTCCATCTAAAATAGAAATGGGTGCGTTAAACGCGGCACTGAGAATGCCTCCCGCCGTTGTCCGACCAATCCCCGGTAAGCTTAAAACAATTTCAAGCTGATTCGGAAAAACTCCGTCATATTGTTGCACAATTTGTTGAGCGCAGGCGTGCAAATTTCTCGCACGAGCATAATATCCTAACCCCTGCCAAACTTTCAAAACCTGTTGTAAATCGGCATCCGCCAGAGTTTCAAGGGTCGGAAATGTGGCTAACCACCGTTGATAATAAGGAATCACCGTTTTGACTTGGGTTTGCTGAAGCATAATTTCAGAAATCCAAATCCGGTAAGGATCATTACTGTGTCGCCAAGGTAAATTTCGACCTGCATTTCTATACCAGGTCAGTAATAATTGTCTTAATTCAACAACATCAAAACTCGGCAAACCCATCATTTAGCCTGCCGAAAATTAACTGATCATCTGAAATCATAAAACGCTTCATGCTGCCTGCGTTATGAATCCTCAGAGTGTTTATCACTGACCAACAGTGACCGTTCAAACGCCATCCGTTGTTCAGCGTTGCGAAGAAAATAACCACTAATCATGGCAGAAGCCAACAACCGTCCTAAATGTTCACGACTCGTGGTAATTGTAATTCCAAAATGTTCTGAAGGTAAATTTCCCAACAACCCTAAAATGTTCCGTTCCATCACTTGAAACACTTCATTAGAACCCGGTTTAGAAAGTTGAGAAACCGTATCAGGACTCATGGACTGCACATATTGCCACAACAAATTACCGACTTCTCCACCTTCTTCGTGAAAAAATTCTGAATTGTGGTTTGGCGTATCGTTCATGCTTCTCTCTCCCATTCACAACTGTGATTAATGGTATTGATTAGGAACCCGCCTTTTGGGTGCTATTGCTAGTGTACCCTTAATTTAACAGTTCTTTAAGGAAATTCTAAATCGGTAAAACCGAAGAAAATTTATCGGGAATCTGGACAATTAATTCTTCAGAGCTTACACAGAACATCCAGCTTTGAACCCAATACAAAGACAAGGAACCCAGTTTTTTTCGGAAGAAAGAACGATCAAGTCGAGAAATCTCTTACTCTTCTCTGTTCCCTGTTCCCAGTCAATCCTAGTTCCCTTGTCTTTTCACCGACTCCTGATTAACTGGCAATGTAATCGTCTATATCTTTTTTCCGCTTTCGCAGTTTTGTTAAAGCTTCTCGTTCAATTTGTCGTACCCGTTCTCGGCTAATATTCAAGCGATCGCCAATTTTAGCTAAAGTTAAGGTTTGACCATCTTCCAGACCAAAGCGCAAGCAAAGCACCTGACGCTGTTGTTCTGTCAGATCAGACATCATCCCTTCTAAATCGGAACGTAAAGCAGATTGTAAAGTAAAGTCCTCTGGAGAAGCCCCAGTATCTTCTAATAAATCCACTAACTCAGTGTCTTGGTTATCCCCAACTCGCAGATCTAGCGATAAAGGCATCCGAGCCCGTTCTAAATATTCTCGAATTTGTCGAGGAGTTAGTTCTAACTCGGCGGCTAGTTCACTAATGGTTGCGGCTCGTCCCAAGTTCTGAGCCAGTTGACGTTGAGCTTTTTTAATTTTATTGAGTTTTTCTGTAATATGAATTGGTAAGCGAATCGTGCGTCCTTTTTCAGCGATCGCGCGAGTAATAGCTTGGCGAATCCACCAGTAAGCGTAAGTTGAAAATCGATAGCCTTTGGTAGGGTCAAATTTTTCTACCCCCCTCTGCATCCCGATACTGCCTTCCTGAATCAGATCCAACAAATCTACATTACGTTTTATGTATTTTTTGGCTACTGATACCACTAATCGCAAGTTAGCTTCCACCATCTTCCGCTTAGCGTATTCGCCCTCTTTCACAATCCGATCCAATTCTGCCTCAGACAGACCAGATTGCTGCGCCCACTCTGCTAAAGTGGGTTCATAACCTAACTTAGCAGCCATAGATTCTTTCTGAGCCTGCAAAGCTGTTAAGCGCTGTACTTGCTTACCGTACATGATCTCCTGTTCGTGAGTTAGCAAAGGAACCCGACCAATTTCACGTAGGTAGGTGCGCACAAGATCTGTTGATGTCTGAGTGGTCTTCATGGCGCTTTACTTTAAGTATTATTAACAATTGTAACTTTTATGAGGGTTTTTGTACAGCGTCTTGTATGTACTCCTGACACTATTTAGCACCAGTCCCATCTCTTTGATAAAGCCGACGAGGATTAGATATAGAGGGTACAACACGAACTAAGTAAAAATTGCATTCTGTAAATCAAAATCGTGA
>JBMDYE010000403.1:0-26608 GCA_048595135.1 Planktothrix sp.
AATGTTACGCCGCGGTGAATTACCGCCGCCAGAATTTTCCCGTCCCGAAGTGGCAGCCGAATTAATTAAAGCCATGAAAGAGATGGTAGAAGCTTAAGGGAAGAATTAAGAATTAAGAATTAAGAATTAAGAATTAAGAAGAGAAGTTAGGAGTCTTAGGGTGGGAGCGGACACAAGCCTGTAAAAAACCAGAAGAATTAAGGATTGTTAACTTTTTACTCTCATAACTGATTACTGAACTAAGAATTAAGAAGTTTGAACGGCTGACTGTTTTACTGATTGATTACTATTTAAAAGACACCAATGACTTACTACAATTCTTAATTCAGATCCTTCGCTCCGCTCAGGACGCTGCGCGATTCTTAATTCTTAATTCCTCATCCTGCCTTCTTTTAATTTTGAGTAATGGGACTGAAACGACGGGAATTTTTAGAAAAAGCTGGTTTACTACTGGCGACGCTGGGGATTCAGGACAGATTCTATTTTCGGTCTTATCAAGCCTTAGCTCAGTCAACTCCACGTAAATTAGCTTTATTGGTTGGGATTAATCAATATCCAATTGTTAATCGAGTTATAGAACCGTTGCAGGGATGTTTAACGGATGTAGAACTGCAACGGGAATTATTAATTAATCGGTTTGGATTTAATCCCCGTGATATCGTTACTTTAACGAACGAACAAGCCACCCGCGCTAATATTCAACAGGCTTTTGCTTCCCATTTACGAGACCAAGCCAAAGCCAACGATGTGGTGGTGTTTCATTTTAGTGGGTATGGGAGTTGTGTGCCTGTCGCGAATCCGACGGAAAACCGACCGCCAGCCCAACATTCTCTACTTCCGGTGGATGCCGAGTTAGGAGAGGATGAAAAAATTAATGATATTTTTGAAGAAACGTTAGGGTTACTGTTGCGATCGCTCCCTACTTCAGAAGTGATTACCATTTTAGATACCAGTTATTTGTATCCTGGGCATCATCAACAAGGAACCCTAAAAATTCGCGCCAGTAATAGTCCCACTGTCCAAGAACTCAATCCTAAAGAAATAGAATTTCAAGATCAACTATTAACTCAGTTAGGGTTATCTCGTCCCGATTTAGAACACCATCAACTCGGTCAACTCCCCGGATTAATATTAGCCGCCACCAAACCCAACCAAATCGCCACAGAAGGGAAATGGGATGGTTTTATCGCCGGATTGTTTACCTATTTACTCACCCAAAGTTTTTGGGGTGCAACACCGCCAACTGCTGTACAAATGAATTTAAGTCGAGTTGCTGGAGAAGTTGAACAGGTGGTCGGGTCAAGTCAGCAACCCCAATTGCGACAAACGTTACCGGGGGGGACTGTTAAGGGAAAAGTTGATAAGACCTTAAGCAGCTTAATGTTAAACTTACCGCCTAGTGATGGTGTGATTACCGCCATTGAAGATAATGGTAAAACAGCGAAAATTTTATTAACTGGAATTCCCGTTTCTGTTTTAGAATCTTATAGTCCAAATAGTATATTAACTGTTCCCACAACGCTGAATTCTTTAGAAAATCCTATATTTTTACAACTGCGTTCGAGAACGGGATTAACTGCAAAAGTAACGATTAAAACATCGGATTTTTCACCCATACCGAGTCTAGAAATTGGACAACAAGTGCAAGAACGAATTCGGATTTTACCGCGACAAATTAGTTTAAAAGTAGCTCTTGATCCAAAATTAGCGCGAATTGAACGGGTAGACGCGACAAGCGCTTTTTCAGGAATTTCTCGAATGTCGGTTGTCGCCAGTGATCAAGCAGCGGATTATCTATTAAGCCGAGTTCAGGATACTACTCTAGCTCAAACATTAAACGCGCCGTTTTCTCCCATGGCACAAAGCCGCTATGGGTTATTTTCGTTGGGTCAAGCGTTGTTACCCAATACCGTTGGAGAAGGAGGAGAAGCCGTTAAAGTTGCAGTACATCGTCTGGTTCCTCAACTGCGGACTCGTTTAGCCGTGAAGGTCTTACGATTAACGGAAAATGAACGGTCTGCTCAATTAAAAGTTAGAGCAACATTAACGTTATTAGCACCGCAATCTCAAATTTTAATCAAGCGGGAAACCTATGGAATGTTGAATAGCAAGGGGGAGGAAGTTAAACCACCCGTTTCCACAGCATCCGTAATTAGTGAAACTTCAACGCAAGCTAAACATTCTAATGCTGTTAATCCGGTTATTTCTGCTTCTGAAACCACCGGAATTGTCAGGGTTCCTGTGGGAAGCCGTCTGCAATATAAACTTCAAAATCAAGGGGATTCCCCCGTTTATTTTATTGTCTTATCGTTAGATAGTCGAGGACAAGCTTCGATAGTCGTTCCAGGTTTTGAACAACATCAACAACAAGTAGCGGCGGGAAAAACCTTAAGTTTGCCTCCCGCCACCGTTTATAGTGGAAATCCTTCCACCGAAGTGATTGGAGAAATGGTGATTGGCCCCGCCGGACTCAGCGAAACTCACATTATTTTTAGTCATGCACCTTTTACTCAAACCTTAGCGGTTTTGGATAAGAAGTTAAATCGGGAACAGAAAGCTTTAAATTTTCATGTTATTTCTAATCCCTTAGAAATTGCTGAAGCAATTTTACAAGATTTAAGTAAAGCTAGTCAGCCGATTTTAGACGAAATCGGCATGACAACTGATGATTTGGCATTAGATATTAATGCTTGGGCAGGATTGAATTTTATTTATCGGGTTGTGGGTTAAAGAGAAGGCAGTATGAGGGAGGCAGTATGAGGGAGGCAGGAGGAAGAAGGAAGGAAAAATAGTCTCCTTGTTCCCTATTGCCCATTGCCCATTGCCTATTTTCTTAATTCTTAATTTGTTATGAATAAATACTTTCAACGACTTGAGCTAACCGTTTCATGCCTTCTGTAATTTCTTGATCCGTTGCAGTTAAACTAATCCGAATACATTGTTGTTTATGCTCCCATTCTGTTTTTAAACCGGGGAAGAAAGAGCTACCAGGAACCACAATTACCCCAACTTCTTTTAGTTTTTGATACAAATCCCAATCCGTCATCGGCAAGTCTTTAAACCACATCCAACCAAAAATTGCCCCTTCGCCACGATGTAAGAACCAAGGTAACGTTTTCGGCATTTCCTGAGCTAAAGCGGATTCTAAAACGGCGAATTTATGTTGATAATAAGGACGAATAATATCGGCTGAAATTTCTGATAATGCGCCACAAGCAATGGCACGAGTGGCGATCGCTTGTCCATAACGAGGCGAATGAATACACAGATTGGTTTGAAAAGCTTCTAATATTTGAATCGTGCGTTCATTCCCGATGGCAATGCCTAACCGTTCTCCCGGTAATCCCGCTTTAGATAAACTAATACAATGAATAATATTATCCCCAAAGACCGGCTTCATTTCAGTAAAATTCAAAGCCGGAAACGGAGGAGCATAGGCGGAATCAATAAAAACAGGAACATCTAACGGTGCAGCTAAATTAGCAATTTTCTGCACTTCATCTTCGGTTAAAACGTTACCACTGGGGTTACAAGGACGGGAAAAAATCACACATCCGGTGGTGTCATCAATCACTAATTGACTAAAATCAGGGCGATATTTAAAGGAATGATTGCTTTCATCTAAATCAATCGTCGGTTGATAAGCAAAAACCGCTTCAGGAATTAAACTAACACCCCCATATCCGGTATAATCAGGACTTAAGGGAAGAACAATTTTCTTGAGTTTGCCGTCGGTTGTATAACCACCAAAGGCATTAGTCGCATAAAAATAAATGGATTGGCTACCCGGGGTGATTAAAATATTGCGATCGGTTAGATTCAGTCCATAACGAGAATTAAAATCCTCAACGATCACATCAATAAAGGGTTGATAACCCTGACTCGAACCATACCGACAAACGACTTCCCCATATTCTGGACTAGATAGCAATTCTGCGGTACAATCTCGCCAGAGTTGTTCAACTTCCGGTAAAATTACAGGATTTCCAGCACTTAAATTAATAAATTCTTTCCCCTTGGACGATCTCAGGGTTTCAATAATATCTTTCATAATGGCACGAACCCCCGTTAAATGGGACATTCGTTCACCAAATTGCGTTAAGGCGGGATTCATAGTTTAACTCAGCCATTCGTACATCAATATTTGATCAATCTTAACCTCTGGCTGAAGCCTTTAGCTCAGTTGAATTAAAAATTGCTGAATGTTTTTACAATAATGACCATTAAGTTTTATCAACAATTGGCTCAACTTTTAAAAGAAGGTGCAGTGGTTCTCGCAACGGTGACTCGGGTTCGGGGTTCTGTTCCCAGAGAAGTTGGTGCCAAAATGATCATTTGTGCGGATGGTCGCACGTTTAATACCATTGGGGGAGGCGCCGGAGAAGCGAAAGTCATTGAACAAGCGAAGCAGGTTTTTCAAAAGGAAGAAAAACAAATTGTTGAAATTGATTTATCGGGGAATCCTGACCGAAAAACAGAAGGGGTTTGTGGGGGGTTAATGCAAGTTTTATTAGAATGTTGGTCTGGGGAAAAAGCCCTTGCATTAACTGAAAAAATTCTCGCTCAACTTGAATCAGAAAAATCGGTAATCTTAGTTACCCCCTTTGAAGGAACAAAACCTTATTTATTGGCTTCTAGCAATGCAATTTTATCCCCTGATCAAGCTTTTGTAGAAACCTTACAACCGTCCCCCACTTTACTGATTGTTGGGGCAGGTCATGTGGGGGAACAGTTAGCAAGATTAGCACAGTTTATCGGCTTTAAAATTGCGATTCAAGATGAGCGAACTGAATTTGCAAATCCCGAACGGTTTCCGCCTCAATCTTTAATTTTTAATGATAAAATTTCGAGGATTTTAGAAAAATTTTCTACCTCTAAACAGTTATATATTGCTTTGGTAACGCGAGGATTTACCTATGATATTGAAGCCTTAAAAATAATTTTAAATTGGAATATTCCCTACCGTTATATTGGGATGATTGGCAGTAAAAAACGAATTAAAATGGTTTATCAAGAATTAGAAGAATCCGGTATCTCTTCCTATCAACTTCAACAAATTTATGCTCCAATTGGACTGCAAATTGGGGCATTAACTCCCGAAGAAATTGCTGTTAGTATTTGTGCTGAACTGATCCAAGTCCGCCGTCAGCATCAGTAATCAATCACCAGTCAGAGCCTGAAAAAGAGCGGAGGACAAGGGAAAAAGGGGACGATTTTTCCTCCTTCTGACTCCTGACTTCTCTTCTTAATTCTTAATTCTTAATTCTTAATTCTTAATTCTAATTTCTATATTCTGCTTCTTCGGAAAGCACTTGGATTTCTTGATGAGCCGCTTCTAACTGCATTTGAGAGGTGTGTAATTCAGATTCGATTAATTGCAGCATTTGAGAAACTCTAGCTAACTGAGAATCTTTAGATTCAAGTTGTTCAGATAACCGTTTAGAATCTGTTTTATTCAGGAAGGTTAATATAATTCCTAGCAATTGTTTATAACTGTTGAAAACAGGTTCAACCACCACATCAAAATATTGGGTACCCTTTGAGGTAGCCCATCGGATATTCTTTAAAGTTAATGGATAATCATGGCGATCAAAAGTTTTTATTGAAGTTTGAGAAGTTAGTAATTTTCCCAATTCAAGTTCTAGGAAGGGATGATTCCAATCATCTAGTGTTAATCCAAATAGGCGATTGGCTTGCTCATTGGTACGGAGTAAACAACCGTTAAAATCAATCGCTAACTGGGCAATAGGGCTGGTTTCAAAGGCAGTTTTCCAGAAGTAGCTATCACTTGTTAATGGGTTAACTAATGACTTTTTACACGACTTTGGATTGATCAATAAATTATCTTCTAATTCTAAACTTAGCCCTTTCGTATAAACTCGTTTTTTTAAATTAATCGGATTAAAAATTAATCTCCGATTGACTAATGTTTCTGCCTTACCCATCACTAGAAACCCCGTATTTTTTAAGGCAAAGTGAAACCGAACCAAAATCGATTCTTGAGCTTTTTGATTAAAATAAATTAAGACATTGCGACACATTAACAAATCAATCTTAGACATGGGAGCATCCTGAGCTAAGTCATGATGACCAAAAATAATAGTACGACGGAGTTGAGAGCTAAAAACATAACCTTTTTCAGTGGACTCAAAGTATTTTTCCAACCAATTCTCAGGAATACCGATCATCTCTAAATCACTGTAAGTCCCTTTTCGCGCTTGTTGAAGTGCCGCTTCATCGAGATCCGTTGCATAACCTTGAACTCGTTTCAAACAAGATTCAATCCCAAGGGTTTCTGCGAGTAAAATCAAGAGGCTATAAATCTCTTGTCCACTCGCACAACCTGCACTCCAGACTCGAATGGGTTCCGTAGGTTGTTTACTCGCAATAATTCTAGGAATAATGTCACTTGCTAAATAATCCCAGACCTCCTGATCCCGAAAAAAACTGGTGACATTAATTAAAACATCATTGAGGAGAGCCCGGTACTCTTCAGGATAGGATTGCAAATACTGTAAGTAGCTCTGATAATTATTAATATTTATCGTTTGCATCCGATGCTGAAATCGTCGCATTAAAGTTGAGCGTTTATAGGCTGTTAAATCACAACCTCGGCTCTGTTTGAGGTAATTTAATAACGCTTCAAATTCTGGAGGAGTTTGCGGCAAATTCATACAAGGTTTAAGTGAAGTTATCAATGATTAACTTATGGATGAGCCATCAAGTTTTCCAGAGTGTTAGCAAAAAGCAGCCAGAACAATTCAGAAAGGTTAACTTGTTATCGAAATTAACGGTTTACTGCTAATCGTTTGATCGTCAGGGTCACAAGTCAGAATTTAGGAGTAGGGACGCTATAAAATCCCACATCTACAGAAATATAAATTACAGTGATCTTTTATGCCAAGCTCCGTTAGCACGACTGCTATAGCTGTATTGTTTTAAATTTTAGAGTAATGAGAAAACGGGCTATGTTTTGTTTAGAAAATAATACCACAATATTGCTTGGCGTAGCCACTTCTATAAACTAAAATCTTAACTATAGTGCTACGCACGCTGGCAACAGGCAACAGGCAACAGGCACTCTTTACAACTGTGAGTGGATTTGAAGATTTAGAAATGTCCTAATCTTTTTGCGTAGTGCTGTCAATGCTTGGTAAATGGTCTGTGCCAAAGGTCAGGGGGATCAAAAAGCAGGTGCCTTCTCCTACAGTGCTACTGACCTGAATGATACCGCCATGCAGACGAACCAGTTCACACACCCTAAATATCTAGGATGCTTGTTGAGGATTTAACTCAATTTGAGCCGCATTGATCAATGGCAGTCTCACTGTAAAGGTTGCTCCTTGTCCTTCTCCCTCACTGGCTACTTCGATCATACCGTGGTGTAATTCCACCAGAATTTGGGCGAGCGCCAGTCCAATCCCGACACCTCCGGGTGAATGGCGACTGGGGACTTCAGCTTGAGTAAAGCGATCAAAGATATAGGGGATAAATTCAGAATTCATGCCAATTCCGGTATCAATAACGGTGATTTGAGCATAATTTTCAATCAATTCAAGTCGAACGTTGATCTGCCCTTGTTTAGGTGTGAATTTAATAGCATTGTCTAATAAATGATTAATAATTTGTTGAAGGCGATCGCAATCCCCAACTATTTTACCCGACAAAAATTGAGGAGCTTCTTCGCTCAATTTAATATTTTTTTCTGTGGCTAATTCTTGAAAATGTTTCACTTGATTCTGAATAATTTTCCCTAAAACAACTAAATCAATTTCTTGAGTATTTAAGCGTAAATTTCCTGATAAAAATTTAGAAATATCCAGCAAATTTTCGACTAATTTAGCTTCAATTATGGCATTTCGTTCGATAGTAGCGAGCGCCCGTGCTATTGTTTCGGAGTTAAAGAACTGATTTTTTAATAAACGTACCCAACCCAGGATAATGACAATCGGAGCTTGTAGTTCATGGGTAAGGGTCATGAGAAACTCGGTTTTGAAGCGGTTAGCAGAGCTTTCCTGACGCAACCGAACCATTTGTAATTGGGTATTGACGCGGGCGATGAGTTCACGGGCGGAAAAAGGCTTAATCAAGTAATCATCGGCTCCGGCTTCTAATCCTTCAATGGTGGCTTCTGCTCCGGCTCGTGCTGATAATAAGATCAAGGGAATACTTTGAGTTTGTGGATCGGATCGTAGTGCTTGTAACAATTGAAATCCATCCATTTTTGGCATCATCACATCGCTCAAGATTAAATCCGGGGGCTGCTTCTGGATCAGGGATAAGGCGATCGCCCCATTGGCGGCGGTTTCAACCTGCCATTTTTCACTCAACAGTCGCTTGAGATAATCCCGCATATCTGGATTATCATCAACGAGGAGAATCCGAGCGGTTGAGGGAGGGGTGAAAAAGGTAGAATTCCCCCCGTCCCCTGGGTCTGTGCTACCAGAGACGGTCTCACGGTCTTTTGTTTCTTCTGGTAGCCATCCTAATGCTTCTTCTAAATAGGAAATGGCTGCGGTTGTTGGGTAGAGGTGGGGTTGAGTAACCTGAATTGGCGATTGGGGAAGGTGAGCGCTTCCGGTGGGAATGGTGACGCTAAAACAACTCCCTTGTCCTTCCACACTGGTAACTTGGATGGTTCCCTGATGCAGTGCCACCAATTCTTGCACTAATGATAAGCCAATTCCTGTTCCTTCAAAGCTACGACTCAAAGCCCCTTTAACGCGATGAAATCGTTCAAATAAATGGGGAATTTCTGCCGCTGGAATTCCGATTCCTGTATCTTCTACCGTTAACTGAACGTGTTCACCGACGGGTTGCAAGCGGACTGTAATCTCACCAAAGAACGTAAATTTAAAAGCATTAGACAGGAGATTAAGGACAATTTTTTCCCACATCTGGCGATCGACATACACGGGTTCCGGTAGGATTGGACAATCAACGACTAAACGCAAGTTTGCCCGCTCAATCGCCGCCCGAAATACACTCGCTAATTCGGCGGTCAAGGTGGCAAGATCCGTTAATTCATAAACCGCACAGATGCGAGCGCTTTCGATCCGAGAGAAATCCAACAACGTATTAACCAGTTTCAGCAAACGTAATCCGTTCCGGTGAATTACTTCAATCCGTTGCTGTTGAGGAGGGGATAAGGGATGGTCAGGATCGGCTAAAGCATCCTCCGCAGGGCCAAGCATTAAGGTCAGAGGTGTGCGAAATTCGTGACTAATGTTATTGAAAAAGGTGGTCTTGACCCGATCCAGTTCGGCTAAAGCTTCCGCCCGCTTCCGTTCTTCTTCATAAGCCAAGGTATTCGCGATCGCAGTTGTTACCAGCCCAGCGACAAGGGCAAAAAAGCCTTGATAATCCTCATCAAGGGGTCGATAGGGACTCACGCCCGCAATCAAAACCCCGAAGGTTTTCTGTCCCGGTCGAATTAAAGGCAGAATGATTGCACAATTCGGAGAGGTATCCCAGGCGGTACCGGGAAGCTGACCAAAACGTTCAATCAGATCATCAATGACTCGGTTTTCCCCAGTGGCGAGAACTGAATTCAGTAACCAACAATCGGAAGTTTGATCGCCCAGCTTAATCACACTGGGGCTAGCGGTTGTGTTCATCGCTAAATTCGTTGTACTGATCAGTTGAGCCTGTTGCTGATCGTTGTCTACCCGGTAAATCAGTGCAAAAGGAATGTCCTTGGGGTTATGGGCTAAAACAGCAGTAGCAATTTGGCAGGCTTGGTCTACGGTTTTGGTTTGTGCTGTCTGCGCCCCTAATTCACGCAATGTCCACAAACGGCGATCGCTTAAAACCCTTTCTGTTTCCTCTGTCACCACACAAAAAACACCACTGGTTTCTCCACTGTCTTCTGTAATTGGACTATAGGAAAAGGTAAAGTAAGCTTCTTCTAAATATCCATTCCGTTCGGTTAAAAGCAGCAATTCCTGATTCCAAGAGGAATCACCCTTTTGTAACGTTGACTCGGCTTGCATCCCCACCACATCCCAGACATCTGCCCAAATTTCTGTTGCCGGTTTTCCCAACGCCAATGGATGACGCTGCCCTAACATCGGACTATAAGCATCGTTATAGAGGTTGATGAATTGTGTTCCCCACCAAATGAACATCGGGTAGCGAGAGCCTAAGATCATCCGAACCCCGATTTTTAAACTCTGGGGCCAGGTTTCCACAGCACCGAGGCAACTCTGTGACCAATCATGCGATCGCATCAAGGCTCCCATGGAGCCTCCTCCTGCAAAAATTATTTCAGGCGAGGGATTGGAACTTTCAGATGAAACCATATCGCTTGATCTCCTGATTGACAATCAAGTTTTTTCTGCTCAGTCGTCCTGGAAATCCGATGTTCGAGTTGTCGTCTGTCTTGCCAATTGAGTGACCATCTCAATTAACTCGTCGGGTTGGGCGAGTTTGTGTAAATGGGCTTCAAATCCGGCAGAAATTGCTTTTTCTCGATCTTCAGTTAAATAGGCGGTGAGGGCGGCGGCAGGAATCCGCCATCCTCGCTGGGCTTCGAGTTCGCGGACTTTGCGAATTAAGCTATAACCATCTTCATCGGGCATCCGAATATCGCTGACCAAGACATCGGGATGAAAGGTTTCTAACGCTTCTAAGGCGGCGGCGGCGGTGGATACTGCTGTGACCCGAATGCCATGATATTCTAAAATACTGCTGATTAACTCACGGGCATCGACTTCATCATCAACGACAAGAACCTGTAAACCATCTAGAAACTGAGGCAAGGTGGGTACAGGGATTTCGGTTTCTGTTGGCGTTTCTCGCTGATCGAGGAGTTGAGCGGGCTGAGTTATCCTGGATTGATCGGGGTTGAGGTTATAGACTGCAATTCTTAATTCCTCAATCCACCCTGAGTCATTGCGGGTAATCGAAATATTCAATTCTGCCATAAAGGGCTGACCTTGGCGTGGAGCTAGGTTGCTCTGCCAGATTTGAGAATTCTCAGCCTGAGAAAGCTGGTTTAGCTTGCTGCAAAAAGCCGCACGATCGCTTTGGGCAACATAGAGAACGAAGGGTTTTCCCACTAGATAGGTTTGGGGAACGTTCAGCAGTTGAGCGATCGCATGGTTCGCTTCTCGGATCACGCCATTGGCATCGGTAATTAAGTAAGGAATCGGCGAGGAGTGAAATAAATTATAATAGTGTTGATAAGCACTGATTAGACGCTGATTTTGTTGCAGCAGTCCATCCTCAACAATTTCGGCTGCCTCCAAATTCGTCTGCATTTCTTCATAAATCAGTTGTAAACTTTCAAGAGCCGCCACAATTTCTTCACTGGAAAATTCTATTTTTTTTTCTTTTAAGGCTACAATTTGTTGCTCAATCTGTTGGAAATAATACCTAATTTGTTGCTCATTCATATAGAAATAATAATAAACTATATAAAATTGTAGCCAAATTTTAAAGAAACAATATTGAAAATTAATAGATGAACGGGTGGGCAAAGCCCACCCAACCCTTAGACTAGGTTAAAATATTGGGCTAAGTCATCTGAACCGCCGATTAATTTACCATCAATAAACACTTGTGGGACGGTTGTATTCCCACTCACGGCTTGTAAAGATTTTGTGGTAATTCCTTTCCCTAAAACAATTTCTTCAAAGTCAATTCCCCGTTCTTTTAACATTGATTTTGCCCGGGCGCAGTAGGGACAGCCTTCTTTCGTAAATAAAGAAACTAAAGCAGGTTTAGCCGCTTCTGGGTTAATATATTTCAGCATTGTTTCTGCATCAGAAACTTCAAAGGGATCACCCGGTTTATCGGGTTCAATAAACATTTTTTCGATGACTCCATCTTTCACTAACATCGAATAGCGCCAGGAACGTTTACCAAACCCTAAATCCGCTTTATCCACTAACATTCCCATTCCTTCTGTAAATTCTCCGTTTCCATCAGGAATCACGGTAATATTGTCTGCTTCTTGGCTTTTAGCCCATTCATTCATCACAAACGCATCATTCACGGACAGACAAATAATGTCATCGACTCCATTTTCTTTAAACACTTTTGCTAATTCGTTATAACCGGGTAAATGAGTGCTGGAACAAGTGGGAGTAAATGCACCCGGTAAGGAAAAAACGACCACCGTTTTTCCTGAAAATAATTCATCGGTTGTAATATTAACCCAGTCATTATTTGTACGAGTTCTAAAGGTAACATTAGGAACCCGTTGACCTTCACGATTTTCAAACATAAAAAACTTAACTCCTTTATCAGTAATCAGTAATCAGTAATCAGTAATCAGTGCTTCTTCCCTATTTCCTCCTATTGCCCATTGCCCATTGCCCATTGCCTCTTCTTAATTCTTAATTCTTTTCTATTGAATCAATACAAAGCTCTAATTGTTGGCGCATGGTTGCCAAATCAGTATGATAACGCCTTCCATGACCGGGCAGCACCCACTCAAAGGAATAATTTAATAATTTCCGCATTGAATTGATTAAGGTTGGCCAAGAATACCAACAAAACTCTTGAAAGGCGACTAACTGTTGTTGGGAGTCTGACCAAGCTAAATGATCTCCCGTAAATAAAAATTTATTTTGATACAGTAAAACGGTGTGACCCTTTGTATGACCAGGAACTGGAATCACTAGCAAATCATCAGTTAAGGCAATTTCATCGCTTCCAATTAGTTTGACTTCTACATTTTT
This sequence comes from Planktothrix sp., assembly GCA_048595135.1. Classification (GTDB taxonomy): domain Bacteria; phylum Cyanobacteriota; class Cyanobacteriia; order Cyanobacteriales; family Microcoleaceae; genus JBMDYE01. The sequence goes on from JBMDYE010000403.1 coordinate 12,687, forward strand.
TGTTTCTGAGGTAATATCATCTTGATGTAAAATGCGATCGCAACCAAAATGTTCTTGAAATTTTTGATGATCTGCAATATCATCTCGATGGGTTAAATACATCCAGCGAATTCCCCCTAATTCTTCCAGTCGTTTGACTAAAGGAGCAGCAAAGCGAGGGGAATCAATTAAAATATTCCCTAATGGATGCTGAATTAAATAACTGGTTGCGGCAAAAGACGCTTCCGAATGATAGCCACAATGAGAAACGTTATCTTCAATTAGAATCGGAAAACTTTTGTGAATCGTAGAAATTTCAGTTGGTTTTTCAACGGTTCCAATCGAAGCTGTCGGACAAGATAATAAGGCTTGAAATGCTTTTTGTTTTTCGATTTCATTGATGGGTTGATGATAAACGGCTGACTGTTTATCTTGGCGATTAAATACTCCAGGTGCCATCCAGCGACAAGTATCACAGTCAATACAGGTTTGATCAACGTAAAAATTACCCTCAATATTTTGTGATCGTCTTAATTTTAAATGTGCCATATCTCATCACCCTTTTTTGAACGGGTTGGATGCTTGAATTTCTAGTTCTCAATTCGGTGACTAAGCTGTTCTATTTTCTTCTCCAGTTGAGATAATCGCGCTTCAAGTTCTTCACACTTTTCTTGCTTTGGGGCCATTCCCAGGTAAGCAGTCAAAGCATGAATTACAAGATCTGACTTGGATTGTCCAGTTGTCTTTACCCTGACCATAATTGCTTCATGCAGTTCAGGTGGAATCCTGACTCCTAGGAATGGATTCGGCATTGCTTTTACTAAATTACATTAGGACAATCAATGTTATTAATGGGTTTTATAATATCAACCTGTTGTTAAAGGTTAACATTTCCCCTATATTAATTAACAAACCATTAGTTAAAACGCCTTTTTGTTTAAAAAATATTAACCTATGTAAACGAATGTAAAGAATTTAGGAGGGAATTGCTAAGTTTGATAACAATCTGAAAACATCTGTTATCATAATAAGGAATCAATTAATAAAAATTCAGTATCAGACTGGATCACCCACTCCAAGCGCGAGTAAGTTTCTGCCCCTTTATGAGGCTGTGCAGGTTGAAGGGCTTTGTGGGCTGAAGCAGTCCTGAAACCTTGGCCAGCAATCATGAGTGGCTTGGGCTTCTCTCAATTAATAGCCGACCCGTCATTTTGAGAGCAGACATGACTACACAAACACAATTTGAAGAAAAACGCAATGCTGAAAAAATTCTGGTTGCTGACGATGAATCGGCAATTCGGCGAATTTTGAAGACGCGTTTGTCAATGGTAGGCTACAACGTTGTCGTTGCCGCCGATGGGTTAGAAGCCCTGGAACTGTTTGAACGGGAAAGCCCCGATTTGGTCGTTTTGGATGTGATGATGCCGAAACTCAATGGTTATGGCGTTTGCCAAGAACTGCGGAGTAAATCGGATGTTCCCATTGTGATGTTAACCGCATTAGGGGATGTTGCTGACCGGATTACAGGTTTAGAATTAGGCGCTGATGATTATTTAACAAAACCTTTTTCTCCTAAAGAATTAGAAGCGCGAATTCATGCCATTTTAAGACGGTTTAAAGATATCCCTTCTTCCGCTAGTTTGAGTCCTGAAGTCATTCAAATTGAAGGCGTGCGAATTGATACGGTCAAACGCCGCGTTTATAAAGGCGATAAAGTGGTTCCCTTAACTTACATTGAATTTAATTTATTGGAACTTCTGGTTAAGCGCTCAGGACAAGCAGTTTCTCGTTCAGAAATTCTCAAAGAATTGTGGGGCTATACCCCCCGACGCATTGCCGATATGCGGGTTGTGGATGTTCATGTCGCTCGTTTACGGGCAAAAATTGAAGAAGATCAACGCAATCCTGAGTATATTTTAACGGTGCGGGGTGTGGGTTATGCGGCTCAACGTTTACCCGGAATGGAAGAAGCTGTCGGTGCTTAATTTGGCTTAAGATCAAAACTTTTTAAAACTTCAAAATAAGCTTTTTATTGCTCCAATTGTTCAAGAATTAAGAATTCTAATACTGCTCAAAGTTGATGGTATTAAAAATGCGATCGCCTTTGAGCAGTTCTTGTTTGCATCAAAAATTGTATAGGGTTAAAACCCCTACTCCCATTTTTGGTATAATATAAACTTAACAATTTTAGAATTAGGATTTATTTCGATGCCAACTCAATATAGACTGGTAACCCGCAGCGATTTTGATGGTTTAGTTTGTGCGGTTTTATTAAAGGATTTAGATTTAATTAATGAGATCAAATTTGTGCATCCGAAAGATATGCAGGATGGCAAAATCGAAATTACTAATCATGATATTACCACAAATTTACCTTATGTGGAAGGGGTTTATCTAGCGTTTGATCATCATTTAAGTGAAACCCTTAGAAACGAATCGATTCAAAGTAATCATATTATCGATCCTAACGCGCCTTCCGCTGCGAGAGTGGTTTATAACTATTATGGCGGACAAGAAAAATTTCCCACCATTTCAGAAGACATGATGGAGGCTGTTGATAAAAGCGATGCTGCCCAATTTAGTCCCGATGAAGTTATTCATCCTCAAGGATGGACATTATTAAATTTCCTCATGGATGCCCGAACTGGATTAGGTCGTTTTCGGGATTTTAAAATTTCCAACTATCAGTTAATGATGGAATTAATTGATTATTGTAAAAACCATAATATTGATGAAATTTTACAATTACCGGATGTTAGAGAGCGGGTTGATCTTTATTTTGAACAGGAAGAAAAATTTAAAGATCAAATTCAACGCTGTTCTCAAGTTTATCAAAATTTAGTAGTTTTAGATTTAAGAAATGAAGAAACAATTTATGCCGGAAATCGGTTCATGATTTATGGGCTATTTCCCGACTGTAATATTTCTATCCATGCCTTATGGGGAGTCAAACAACAAAATACCGTCTTTGCCGTTGGCAAATCCATTTTTAACAAAACCTCCAATACTAATATTGGGGAATTAATGTTAAAATATGGCGGAGGCGGTCATCAAAATGCGGGAACTTGTCAAATCCCCAATGATCAAGCCGAACAAGTTTTAAAAGAATTAATTACCCAAATTAATCAAGATGGTTAATAGAGGAAGGGAAGAGAACATCTAGCGAGTCTAAATCAGTTGTACAAATACTTTGATATTCAATTGATCGTAGGGGCGAGGTCAGGGCTGTTTCATGTTCTCCCCAAAATATCTATGGAACACAACCCCCCAACCCCCTTCCCTACGAGCGTTGGGGGAGTAATTAATAACTTTTGATCTTTCATATTAGAAATTCTTCCCCCCTCTCCTACAAGGAGAGGGGGTTAGGGGGAGAGGTCAAACAAATTTATGGGGAAAATGAAACAACCCTGGGGGCGAGGTCACCTCGCCCTTACACTAACTCTAATTAGGATTTTGAGGCTTTAATCGCCATCCGGGTTTGACAATTTGTCGTTCACGGGCAATGACTAAACTATCATCAGGAACATCTTCGGTTACTGTAGAACCTGCCGCTACCGTAACATCATTTCCTAACGTAATTGGGGCAACTAAAACACTATTAGACCCTGTTTTGGTGCGATCGCCAATGGTGGTTTTATGCTTATTCACCCCATCATAATTCGCCGTAATCGTTCCCGCCCCAATATTCACTTTTTCTCCGAGTTGGGCATCTCCAAGATAGGATAAATGGGCAATATTGGTGCGATCGCCCACTTGCGTATTTTTTAATTCCACAAAATTTCCCACCCGGCAATTTTGCCCCACTTCAGCATGACCTCTTAAATGAGCATAAGGCCCGATGCGAGTATTATCGGCAACCACACTATCAGAAACCACCGAAAACTGAATGGTGACATTTTCTCCGATATTACTATTTTCAATTAAACTCCCAGGGCCAATATGACTACCAGACTTAATGATTGTATTACCTCTGAGATGGGTTTGAGGTTCAATAATCACATCCGCTTCTAATTGCACCGTATCGTCAATCGTAACACTATCGGGGTCAATCATAGTTACCCCTGCCGCCATCCAATCGGTTTTGACCCAATCTTGTAAAACCCCATAAGCATTCGCTAAATCTTTGCGATTATTAATGCCTAAAATGGCGCGATAATCTTCCACATCCACCGCCATCACCTTTTCCAGATGATTAACCGTATCCGTTAGATAATATTCTTGTTGATCATTATCCGCTTTTAGGTGGGGTAAAATTTCCGCTAATTTTTCCCAATTAAAACAATAAACCCCCGCATTAATGCGATGGTTTTGTCGTTGAGCATCGGTACAATCCCGATGTTCAACAATTTGCTTAACGATATTTTGACTATCACAAAATACCCGACCATATCCCGTTGGATTGGGAACATGGGCAGTTAACAAAGTGGCTGCATTATGATTGTCTTTGTGAGTTTTAATTAAAGCTTCTAGGGTATGAGGACGCAATAACGGTACATCCCCATTTAACACTAACAAATCACCGGAAAAATCTTGTAAATACGGTAATAATTGTTGGATGGCGTGACCCGTCCCCAACTGTTCTTTTTGTTCAACAAATTCAATCTCAGGTTGATGCGTTTCTCCACTATGATTAGCATTGGTTTTTAACAATGAGTCCTGAACGAAATCAGCCCCATAGCCCACAATGACTAACCTTCGTGACGGCTGAAGCCGAACACAACTATCTAACACCCGTTGAACTAAAGTACGCCCACCCAATTCATGCAAAACCTTGGGGAGGTCAGATTTCATGCGTGTGCCGCGTCCAGCCGCTAAAATTGCTACTGCTACCATCTAACTTCGTGTCAATTGTGAGTCATTAACAGGATCAATCCATCCCTAATTATCATTTCACAAGATGGACTCACTGCACCATCGTTTCTTCCAATGGGAGGTGGGTTCTAAGGTAGACATTTCTTGTTCGGCTTGGCGTCGTTGGATAATCACTTCTGCACTATCGCATAACTCAGGATCTCGATAAGGAATGGCGGCGCGGGTTTGTAAATGTTCCTGTTCCTGTTGACTCAGCGCAGGTAAACCCACAGTCGAAAAACTCGCAACCGTTCCCGGGGTGCGGCGACCGACCGGAGGAGTAGAACCAATATTTAATCCCGCAGCTAGTAACGCAGTTCTAACACTTGCAGAACAGGAATAGGTGGCTAACTGTCCGTCGGGTTTGAGGGTATTTCCGACTAAGGTTAAAAATTCGACTGTCCACAGTTGCGGACAATGGGGGGGAGAAAAGGGATCTAGAAAAATTGCATCCGCTTTAAAGTTAGAATCAATCACCGTTTGAAGGGTTTGTCGTGCATCTCCAATTAAGAGTTTAGCCGTTAAGCGATCGCTATAATATTGATGATTAACCGCTAAACCTTCTAAAATTTGATGAATAAAATTCGGATAAAAATTGAATAATCGATGCTCTAAAGCAGCTTGAGGAACTTGTTGATCAAATTCTAAACCAATCCATTCGATTTTACAGGTCGGATTAACGTCCCAAATTGCATTGAAAGCGGCGGCGGTATTATAGCCCAGACCATAACAAATATCCAGTAAAAATAATTGATTTTTTTCGGCTTTTTGGCGCATTTGTAAGGGTTCTACAAATTTTAATTCAGCTTCCTGTTTTGCCCCAAACTGACTATGAAACGTCTCTCCAAACTCCGCCGAGAAAAACGTAAAAGAACCATCTGCCGTTAATTGAGGAATAAATACTTCTGACATTGTTCGTAGTTGCGCTTTAGCGCGATCTAAAATCTCTTATCAATTTAAACAGAGCGATCGTTATTATTTCCCCCCTCTTCAAATACAACCTCCTCATAGATCTCTTCAATATTACAGCGAAAATCAACCGTTTCTAAATAAACCTCTTGTCCTGTAGAATAAGGATGAAGTACCCATAACCCCTCACCATTTTTTCTAAAACACTCAACACTGATCCGATCTTGAGTAATTAACACATATTCTTGCAACGTTTCCAGATGACGATAATCCTCAAACTTTTTACCTCGATCAAACCCTTCTGTTCCCGATGATAACACCTCAATTATTAACTTCGGATACCGTTTAAAATTTCTAAATTCTCGATCTCTGGGATCACAAGTTACCATCACATCAGGATAATAATAAATATCTAAAACCTCGATATCTGCTTTCATATCTGCCATAAAAACCCGACAACCACTTCCTCTTAAATGACTTTTTAAGGCTGAGGCAAGATTAAGGGAAATAGTCACATGAGGATCACTGGCTCCTGCCATTGCATAAACTTCTCCTTGAATATACTCATGTTTAGTTAAACTCGTTTCTTCCGCTTTTAGGTATTCTTCACGGGAAATATAGTTTTTTTGCAGGTTAGCGATCATAACGATTCTCCAAATTTCTGTAAAAAAGATTAACGAAATAACAATAAGGATCAAACTATGTTAATTATAGAACAAAGTTAACTTTTTTATAAACACATCTTGTAACCTTGTTAAAAAAGATAAACTTTCAATAAAGAAAGTAACAGTAAAAATCAGTTATGAATGAAATTCAATCGATTGTGTCACCCGAATGGTTAGCTAAAAATCTGGACGATCCGAATCTTGTTATTGTCGATTGTCGGTTTTCTCTAGCTGATCCAAATTTAGGTCAAAATCAATATCAAGAGAGCCATATCGCCGGAGCATTTTATTTAGATTTAAACCAAGATTTATCAAGCCCCGTTCAAAAACATGGCGGACGGCATCCCCTCCCAGAGATTACAAAATTAGCTCAAAAATTATCAGAAATTGGGATAACGTCTCAACAAACCTTTGTGGTCGCCTATGATGATTCTCGGTTTGCTTTTGCTTCCCGGTTCTGGTGGTTGCTGCGTTATCTCGGACATTCTCAAGTTGCGTTATTAGATGGAGGATTTACGAACTGGAAGAATAAAGGATATCCGGTTAATAATCAGATACCCACAACTAAACCTGGACAATTTATTCCTCAACTTAATCCTGAAATGGTTGTTGATATTGAAACCGTAAAAGCCAGAAAAGATTTACCAGGAGTCGTTTTAATTGACTCCCGTGAACGCGATCGCTATTTAGGAAAAACCGAACCCATAGACCCCATAGCCGGATCGATTCCTGGGGCAGTTAATTATCCTTGGCAAGAGGTAACAGATTCATCCGGTTATCTCAAACTTAATGAACAATCTCAACGCTGGGAAAACCTTAAAAATGCCGATGAAATCATGGTTTATTGTGGTTCTGGTGTCACTGCCTGTGTCAACTTATTCTCGTTAGAGATAGCAGGAATTAAGGAGGCAAAACTTTATGCCGGAAGTTGGAGTGATTGGTGTTCCTATTTGGTATAATTCACCGGATCATGGAATTTACCCTCATCCCCTCCTTAAATTGATATAATTCCTCGTAGGATGGGCTCTGCCCATCATCCCCTTAAAACAATTAAAAACGTTTTTATTGATATAATTCCCTGTAGGATGGGCTCTGCCCATCATCTATTAAAAATGTTTTTAAAACAAGATTAAAAAACATTTTATTCGTTTGTGAATCCCTTCACTTACAATAAAAATAAACCCTTGAAATAAAATTAATTTCAACCATTCAAACTCAGGATTAATTCAAAATGCAAACCCTAGAAAAAACAACAATATCCTTAGCAGATCAGCCCTTAACCATTGCCGGAAAAACCTTTAAGTCACGGTTAATGACCGGAACTGGGAAATATCGCAACCTCGAAGAAATGCAGAAAAGTATTGAAGCGAGTGGCTGCGAAATTGTCACTGTCGCCGTCAGACGAGTCCAAACCAATGCCCCCGGTCACGAAGGGTTAGCAGAAGCCATCGACTGGCGAAAAATTTGGATGCTACCCAATACCGCCGGATGTAAAACCGCAGAGGAAGCCATTCGGGTTGCGAGACTCGGACGGGAAATGGCAAAACTGTTAGGACAGGAAGACAACAATTTTATTAAATTAGAAGTGATTCCTGATGCCAAATATTTATTACCCGATCCCATCGGAACCTTAGAAGCCGCTGAACAGTTAGTCAAAGAAGGATTTGCGGTTTTACCTTATATTAACGCTGATCCACTACTAGCTAAACGCTTAGAAGAAGCAGGTTGTGCAACGGTGATGCCATTAGGGTCTCCCATCGGGTCAGGACAAGGTATTAGGAACGCCGCGAATATTGCCATTATTATCGATAATGCCACCATTCCCGTTGTAGTTGATGCGGGAATTGGCGCCCCTAGTGAAGCGACATTAGCCATGGAAATGGGGGCAGATGCGTTATTAATTAATTCTGCGATCGCAATGGCTCAAAATCCCCCCGCAATGGCCCAAGCCATGGGAATGGCCACCGTCGCTGGACGTCTCGCCTATCTCGCCGGACGTATCCCCATCAAAACCTACGCCGAAGCCTCCTCACCCTTGACAGGAACAATTAGTTAATTAAGAAGGCAGGAGGCAGAAGGCAGAAGGCAGAAGGCAGGAGGCAGAAGGCAGAAGGCAGAAGGCAGAAGGCAGAAGGCAGGAGGCAGGAGGCAGAAGGCAGGAGGCAGAAGGCAGAAGGCAGAAGGCAGAAGGCAGGAGGCAGAAGGCAGAAGGCAGAAGGCAGGAGGCAGGAGGCAGAAGGCAGAAGGCAGGAGGCAGAAAAAATAGTCTCCTTGTCTCCTTGCCCCCTTGTCTCCTTGTCTCCTTGTCAAGTAGAGGTTGGATTTTTTTGTAAATTTTTGTTATTTTATTTATATAGATATATATGGATTTTTACTCATGCCTTACACAACCGAAGAGGGCGGACGCCTGAATAACTTTGCGGTAGAACCAAAAGTTTATACGGCTGAACCCCCCAACAAAGCCCAAAAAATCAACTACATCTTTGGTGCAGTTGCAGGGGTTGCGTTAATTGGTGGTTTGTTAGCGGTTGCTTTTGCGGTTTCCTAAACCGTTAGGAATTAAATTTCTACCGCAGTTAACCAGGTCTTTCACAGGGCATCGGAAAACCTGGTTTCTGCTAGCTTGTGTTGTCTGTTCAGTTCTTCAGTTGTCGCGATCGCAACAGAAACAAAATTTTTCATCCTTCAGCCGCAATCGCAATTGTTTCAAAACCGCACTCCTGAACGAGACCCATGATCTTGAAAACAATAATCAAGTGAAGTCCCTTGGTTAAGTTGTTAAAATATCATGGCTAACCTGAACAACCCGTCTTTTCCCCTATCCGATCTCAATCAACGTACCTATCATCGTTTGCAACAGGCGCTATCTCTGAAACTGCGGCGTCAAATTTATATTGCAGTTTGTGATGACTTAAACTTGCGGAACGTCATCGTCAATCGCTTGCAAACCGATTTATTATCGGTTTATCCGGCTCAATTATCATTCAAGCGATCGCAAAAATCTGGAAATGGTGATATTATCACACCATTAATGAGTGTCAAAATCGATTTAAGCGATCCCAATCCTCTCAAACAAATTGCCCAATGGCAAAGGGAAAATGCTACGCGTCTCCCCCAGCGTTTCGACCCTCAAATTTTAGGATTTCAAATTTTTGGTGTTGAACATCTCACCCGTCAACCGCCTCCGGTACAATGGTCATTTCTACAAGATCTCAGAACCCTTGAAAATTATCGACATCAGATTGAATTCAGTTTATTGTTATGGATTACTTCCCCTTGGTTATGCTGTATTCAACAATCCGCATTAGAATTTTGGCAATGGCGCACTGGAGTCTTTGAATTTGTCAGTGATCCGACTCCCAGTGATCTCGAACCGAATACTTCCCAACCCCATCTAGAACAACGTTTAACGCCTGTCGTCAACCTATCCTTATTAACCACTTCTCCCAGTTTGCAGCAAAGCCTCAATCAAATTCAAGATCTGCAAAAACATCACCCCTTCTCCCCAGAACTGACCTTAGCTTATCAGCAAGTCGGGAATATCTATCGCGATCGCATTGTGGCGGGAGAAGCATCGGAATTGAACTATACCCTAGCCATTCAAGCTTATGAAAAAGCCTTACAAACTATTCCCGAACCTGAACCTTTGTTTCATGAAAATTTGACTTCAGAAATTGAACAAGCCGAGCAGAAAATTAATTTACTCAACGATTTAGGAACCCTGTATTGGATGCGATTTCGCCAAATTGCTCAAGGCAATTCCCCAGGATCAGAAGCGCTATCCCATTTAGAACAAAGCATTATTTTTTATCAAAATGCCTTAATGAAAATTGATCCCGAACAACAACCCGATTTCTATATTAGAGGGCAAAAAAATTTAGGAACCGCCTATTCTGATTTAGCCAATATTCGAGATCAAGCCAAGAACTTAGAACAAGCCATTGTTGCCTATACAGAAGCCTTACGATATTTAAAATTAACCCCTGTGAATGAACACCGTGCCTCAGATCAACCCTCCAAATTGCCCGATTATGCAGCGATTCAAAATAATTTAGGAACAACCTATTGGAAATTAGCCCAACACAGCCAACCCATCTCCCATTTAAAAGCCGCCATTACAGCTTATTTAGAAGCACTGCGTTATTATTCAGCCCAACGCGATCCCCTCAATCATGCCATGTTGCAAACCAATTTAGGAACCGCCTATTGGACATTAAGTCAACATCAACCCTCGCCAAAATTGTTGTTACAAGCGATTCATGCCTATCATCAAGCCTTAAATTATCGTACCCCCGAAACAGCACCCGTTGCCTGTGCGGCGACCTATAATAACTTGGGGATTGCATATTGGCATTTAGCCAACCACTATCAGAAGTCAGAAATCCGTGCTAAATTTTTGAAGAGAGCAATTGCAGCTTATCAACGGTCGATCTCAATTGCTCAAAAGCTCAGTTTCACCCAACTGACCTTTGATCCCTTAACAACTCATAACAATTTAGGGCTCGCCCATTATCAACTGGCAACAGACCCGAACTCCTCTTGTAGCCAAACGGCTCGAATTGCTCATCTCAAAGCGGCACTTCAACACCATCTCCAAGCCGATCGGAACTGGCAACCTCAGCCAACTGAGAAACCCGCCAAAGAACAGACGATAAAACCCTCAAAGACAACTGACCATCATCAAACGACTTTGAGCCATATCATCAAAACCGTTCGTGCGTTCTACAATGAGTCGGGACTACAGGGGCAAAATCAAGCCTTATCCCAAATTCCAGGGGATCTACTTTCTGAAATATTGCGGGTTCTGTAACGCAATGCAACTAAATCAACATTTCATTAGGTGTGAGTTGTAATTTTCCATTAACATTGAGGAAATGTTAATCTAATACTCTTGTTCAACCCTCAACAACCCTCTGGTTATGGCATCTGCAAAGATTCTCGTGGTTGATGATGATCCCGCCATTCGGAACTTAATCACTCGCTATCTCAGCCAACAAGACTATGAAGTTGAAGCGGCTAAAGATGGCCATACGGCGCTGGAAACATTTGGCAAATTCAACCCCGACTTAGTGGTATTGGATATTAATTTGCCGGACACGACAGGTTTAGCATTATGTCGGGAAATGCAAAGTCAAACCAGTGTATTTATCCTGATGCTAACCAGTGAAAGAGACGCCAAACAAGGGTTGAAACAGGGCGCCGATGACTTTGTAACGAAACCGTTTGATTTGGAAGAATTAAACCTGCGGATCAAAGCGATTTTAAAGCGACAACGTTCTCCGGTGGAAACCCAACCTCGCAACCTTGTGTATGGTGATTTAATCATTGATCCGAATCGACGGGAGGTTTATATTCGCGGAGAAACTGTCGCTTTGAGCGCTTTAGAGTTTGACTTACTTTATTGTTTAGCGAGTAAACCAGGTCGAGCTTGGCGCAGAGCAGAACTTCTGCAAGCCGTTTGGGATTATAATTATGAAGGAGAACAACGGGTTGTTGATGTTCATATTGGCCAAATCCGCAAGAAAATTGAGCCAGATGCAGATAAACCTTCCTTCATTAAAACCATCCGGGGTGTCGGTTATATGTTTGATCGCCGCTCTCAAGAGCGAGATTAAACTCTTGGGATATGGATTTCATCCTGTTAATCAACACTTATCAAACGCTATTTAGTTATGACACCTGCAAAGATTCTTGTAGTTGATGATGATCCGGCAATTCGGAACTTAGTCAATCGCTATCTCAGTCAACAAAAGTATGAAGTTGAGGTGGCTCAGGATGGTCATACTGCGTTAGCGAAGTTTGAACAATTCCGACCTGATTTAGTGATTTTAGATATTAATTTGCCGGATACTACAGGTTTAGCATTGTGTCGAGAAATGCAACGCCAAACCAGTGTGTTAATTTTGATGCTAACGAGCGAAAAAGATCCCAAGTTAGGGTTAAAAGAGGGAGCCGATGCTTTTGTTACTAAACCGTTTGATTTAGAAGAATTAAACCTGAGAGTTCTGTCTTTATTAAAGCGGAGACGCTCCCTAACCTCCTCAGAACCCCGCAGTTTAGTTTATGGAGATTTAGTGATTGATCCAAACAGCCGAGAAGTTTATATCCGAGGCGAATTAGTTTCTTTCAGTGCTTTAGAATTTGACTTACTGTATTGTTTAGCGAGTAAACCCGATCGGGCCTTACCTCGATCCGAACTGCTCCAACAAGTTTGGAATTACAGTTATGAAGGAGAACATCGAGTTGTCGATGTCCATATTGGTCAAATTCGTAAAAAAATTGAACCTGATGTTGATAAACCTTCTTTTATTAAAACGGTTCGGAGCGTTGGTTATATGTTTAATTCTGTTCCCCAAAATTAATCCTTAAACTTCCTTAACATCCTTTAAAAGGATCAGAAACGTTCGGTTCAAGTTTAATTTTGATAAAAATAAAATTTGCTCAGAAAACAGCATTTAAAACCGTTTATTTTTTAAGATTAAATTATAAAAATGAGTGGTCGCAATCCTTTGGTTTGTGGGCTTGATTATTTTTTGATTTCCATCATTTGCCCTACTAATCCTTCTGGTGTAATTAATTCTAACGGATAAACATTCCCCTTCGCTAAAACACTGGCAATAATCGGTTTAACAAATTTTGTTCTTAAGGGCAATTTTTCCAATTCTCCCCAGGTAAACCATCTCGCCCCTAAGCTTTCCCGATCCGGTTTACTCTTAGGAGGTGTATTGCCTTCAGGACGCGCTAAGAAAAACACCCCTAGCCGTGCTTGTCCATTCAAATGGGGAATATGGTGGATTTTGATCACGCCTTCCAAAATAATCGGGATTCCCGCTTCTTCGAGGGTTTCTCGCTTGGCTGCGGTGACAAAGGTTTCTCCCGGTTCCACACCCCCCGCAGGAAAATACCAGGGGCAGTGACCCCCTACCTCTTGAATCAGCAAAAAGCGCTCGCCTGAACGAATAACAACCACAACAAATAACCCCGTCGGACTTGGAGGACGATACATAGGCCATAAGAGTTTGCAAGTGAATATTCTTCATTCTGCCTCCTATCCGGGATTTTTTGAGGGTAGATCAAGTGCCACAAAGCAGACAATATAAGGGTTTCAGAGAAATATTGAAAAATGCTGAAAAAAATTTTGCACTCACCCCTTGACAATTACCCGGCTGATGCTGCTAATATAAATAACTGTAAAGCGATGGGGCGTCGCCAAGCGGTAAGGCAGCGGGTTTTGGTCCCGCCATTCAGAGGTTCGAATCCTTTCGCCCCAGTTAAAGAAAGGTAAAACGCAGGGAAATAAATCAACCCTGATTATACAACAGGGCTGTTTCATATTCTCCCCAAAATCTTTATAACCTAAACCCCCAACCCCCTTCCACCTCTCCCCGCCCTCTCCACCTCTCCCCGCCCTCTCCTAGAAGGAGAGGGAAAAGGAAGAATGTTTTTATTCGAGAGGGAAAAGGAAGAATGTTTTTATTCGGAAGGGGGAGTAATTAATAATTTTGGTTCTTTAGTATT
>JBMDYE010000404.1:0-10726 GCA_048595135.1 Planktothrix sp.
TTTGATAATGATAGTAATCCCAAGAATGAGATGTTAATAAGTTGTGAAAATCCAGCTAATAATCTTAAACCCCAACAACCGATTGATCAACAAGCGGTTATGAATAGTACCTTTGGTCAAGGTCAACCCGTTTTGTTAGAACTAAAACCCGATGACATCGGGGGCAGAAATTTTATTTACCCGATTTGTCGTTAGGAAAAGGGATAGATTATAATTCAGATGCCACTGTGTTAACTTTAAAAAATCGCCTTATAATAAAAATTACATCCCAAGTTAAGGCTTTCCCCAAAAGATGATAGGCATCCACTTCTCTAGGGTTGAGTTGAATGACTTGTTGGCATTCTAAGACAACGTTCTCATAGTCTTTTTGTTCAAAATAATCTTCAGCTTTCTTAAGAGAAATATCGACCGCCAAGGAATCAGAACCGTGACTATACTGATTGTCAAGAAAAAATTGATCAATTTTTTCTTAATATTTAGTCATTGAAAAGGTACAAATTGCAGCATAAAAGCATCCATAACAGTTCGTTTTGGATGGATGAGGAGTATAATTTCCCCTTTTAATTTCTTGGATTAATACTTCAACCTGCTGATTAGTTTCCCTTAATTCGTCTGGCTTAAAATGATAGAGAAAGTCATGCCTTAAATAGGCAATATAAGCATTAGAATATCCTAACGCTGTTGCATAGGCCCACAATTGAAAACGATGTTCCTGTGGGTGCATATTTTGATCGGTTTTATAGTCTAATATCCAATTATTCCCAAATCCATCGATCACCCCATTTAACTTTAGTTGCCCGACAGTTAAAGTGATGGGATATTCTGTTCCTGAAGCACGTTCTCGTAATGCCACAAATTCAGGAACTTGATCAAATCGTTTAACTAAAGCGATCGCTTCTTCGACGACTTCCGATCTCCAACTCGCTTCTGCAAAAGCTGTTAAATCTTCAACCTGTCGAATATTATGCTGTAACGCAGCGTGAACTAAACGTCCCACCTGCATTGCTTCTGTTCCCTTTTGCCCTATCCCTGGATGTCCCTCAACATAGCGAAACTCAAATTGTTTGGGACAACGGGAATATTCCGTTAACGCCGTTACGGGAAGTTCAAACAGTCCTGAACCGACTGAATGTATTAAGAGCGGGGGAAAGTGCTGAACTTGCGGAATAACAGCGGAAATCGGAGGTAATGCCTTCTCCTGGTCAAAATCAAGGGTAATGATGGGTAGATTAGCGGCTTCTAAACCTTGACGCAAGCATTCCAGATTAGTTCCCAGTTCATCCGTAGCTGTCAGGATTAGAAAATCTCTCGCCCTGGTCAGTCCGACATACAACACCCGCAACGCTTCGGTATTTTCCCGTTGCTTGCGGAGTTGTTCTAGGTATATATATAGCACAGGATTTTCTACCGTTTCCAACTGTGGTTTTAACGGTAAAGCCACCCCATAATCTGTATCAAACTCTACAGTAGAAGAAACCGAGGAACGTTGACGGGTTAAGTCAGCCACCACCACAACGGGCCATTCTAACCCTTTAGCCGCATGAATGGTCATCAAACTCACCGCATTTCCCGCTTCCAACGGTAAACGGGGAACCTCAACGTTAGTTTCCATTAACCGTTTCAGGCGTCGCACCACTCCAAACAGATCCTCTACCCCCTGTTCTAACTGTTGCACCAGTTCCCGAAATTTTTGCCAGTCCGCTTGGCGTCGGGTTCCGTTGGGTAAATTAGCAATTACTGCCGTATATCCGGTTAAGTAATCGACCCGTTGTAACAACCGTGAGGGGGGTTCTTGATCTCGTTTGGATAACAGTTGTTTTAAAACTTGAATGGGATAAGTTAATTCAGGGAAATTTTTATAATTAATTAATTCCCACCCCCTCAGAAAGTTTTGTTCTTGCTCTCGACTTTCTGATTGATTAGCAATTTGAAATAAAAGGCGATCGCTAATTGCAAAAAACGGACTTCTTAAAATTGCAACTAACGCAATATTATCTTTCGGATCAGCTAAAAAACGCAATAACGCCCAAGCATCTTTAGCTTCCCTTGTTTCTAATAAATTTCCGCCTTTCGCCGAAGCAACCGGAATTCCCCGGGACATTAAAGCATCCCCATATAATTCTAACGGTTCCCAAGTTTTCGTTAAAATTGCCATATCCCCAGGCTGAACCGGACGATATTGATTGCTACTTTTATCAAAAATTTCTGTTTTTGATTCTAGAAAATTTTGTAAAACTTCTGCAATTTGTTGTGCTTCTATTTGTTGACGTTGGAGTTTATTAGTATTATTAGTCTTCGAGACGGTAAATACTTGAATATAAGACTTTTCGTTTAATTGAGAAGAACGAAAAGCCGTTAAGGGTTGGTGTAAACTTCCTAAAAGTGGAGAACAAATCTGATTGAGTTGATGTGCTAAAATATGATGGGTGCGGAAACTTTGGCTCAAGATAACTTCGGTTCCGTTATTCTTGAGAATGCGATTGCGAAACTGATCAAAGACTCGAATATTTGCCCGACGAAACCCATAAATTGATTGTTTTTTATCCCCAACGATGGTGAGTTCAGCCGTTTCAGTTAAAGCGGTGATTAGTTCCCCTTGAATTGGGTTTGTATCTTGGAACTCATCCACTAAAAAAACTTGCCATCGATTTTGATAATAACGTTTAACATCTGGATGCTGAACCGCTTGTAACCCATAAACTTCTAAATCAGTAAACGTTAAAATTCTGGATTTATATTTAGATTGACTTAAAAAATTATAAGTTTGTTGATAAGCTTTTTTTAAACTAGGTAAAATCCTTTTTAGTTGTTCATCGGCTTCAGTTAAGGTTAAATTAATCAACCCAACTTTTAAATAACTTCTAACTTGTTCTCGCAAAGCTTTCAAAGCTTCTTTAACAAGATCAATTGACTCCCCTTGCCAATTTTTCTTAACACCGACATTAATTTTAATCTGATCTAAAACGGCTAACGACTCTAAATAATTAACTTGAGAATTTAGATGATTTTCTTCTAACCTTAAAATGGCTTCAACCGTCCCTTGGCGAATCTTTTCTAATTTATCGTCTGCTTTGCCTTGATATTGCTGTAAGATTTCTCTTGATTCTTGCCAAATGGAATGCTCAATCAATTCCTTTAACGCAGTTTGGCGTAAATCTTGAACTAAAAGACCCCAGTCTAACTCCTGGTTAAACGCTCGTTCTGCTGTTAAGGGATCAGATAATAAAACGTCTAATATTTTAACTAAAATAGAATAAGGAATAACGTGATAAATTTGACAATCTAACTGATGAATAGCCGTTTCTAACGCTTGAGATAACCATAACGTTCCTTCTAACTCATCTAACACTTGAAAATCCGCAGGAACACCCGCTATTTTAAAATGTTCTTGGCAAATTCGATTTGCTAAGGCATGAATGGTACTAATTTGAGCAACTTCTAATTCTGCTAAAATATCAATGCGTTCCGGTAACTCTTCCATCACCCGTGAACGAATGCGCGATCGCAATTCTAACGCCGCTTTTTCAGTAAACGTAACCGCCACAAGATTCAACGGGGATAACTGTTTTTCCCGTAAATAATAGAGGTAACGTTCTGCTAACATTAACGTTTTTCCAGTTCCAGCACCCGCCGTAACAACAACACTCCCCTTTGCATAAGCAGCAGCTTGTTGTTCCGATGTTAAATTAACCATAAAAAACCCAGATAACCTTGCTAGGGGCGGGAAAACCCCGCCCGGAAATTTCTGTCTTCGCCACATTTATAAGGGTAGAAAACCCCAATTATAGAACGGGGAAACCCCGCCCTACGAGATTGATTTTAGAGGATTTAACCAATATAAAATTTCTTTTTTTAATTGGTTTAAATCTTTATACATCGCTTGTTTAACCCATTGACCAATCGCATCAAAGGGGGTAAAGATTTCTCCCACTGACCAACTTACATCTTGACCTAAAGGGGTTTGATGATCTCCGGTTAATTGTTGTAATGTGGTTAACCCTGGAAATCGTTGATCTAAAATTTGATGAAGTCCAGAAGTTTGATCAATCGTATCATTGCTAAATTTAATTAATAAATTCCGCCGAATTTGATACCGATCCTGTACTAAACGATTGGTTTCTTCAGGAGAAGGTGTAAATTCCACTTCCATCACTTGTGAAAGTTGTTCGACTAAAGGAATGGATTGACGCGCCGCATAATTATTAAAACACATTAAAATATTTCCAGACCGTTCTATAGGAAATAAAGAACCAATTAACAAATGAACTTTACACCCCATACTATGTCCTAATCCATAAATGGGTAAACCTCGCCGTCGCAATAATTGAGAATCATATAAATCCTCTAAACCATCTTCAAATGTCCATAAAACCTCTTTGGCGATCGCAGCATGATCTAACGTATTCACAAAGGGAGTCGCCACCACCGCATAACCTTGTCGCCCTAATTCTTCTAATAACCAGCGATAGGTTAAATGGGGTGCAGTTGCGACAAAAGCACCTCCTAAAAAATGAATAATTGCGTGAGGACGAGACGGAATTAAAACCCAATTTCCCGAAATAGAAAGCCAATCCATAAGCTTAATATTCTCCCGATTTACGATGAGATTTAGCCAGCATTTGAGCCGCAAATACACCGCCAATAAACCCAAAAAGGTGTCCCTGCCAAGAAATGCCATATTGAGTCGGGAAAACGCCCCAAATTAACCCCCCATAGAGCCACCCTACTAACAGCGATAAGACAATAGAAACGAAACTCCGTTCAAAAAATCCTCTCAATAATAGAAACCCTAAATATCCAAAAATAACCCCACTTGCACCAATATGAACGGAATAGGGATAACCAAACGCCCATACCCCTAAACCACTAACAATCATGGTAATGAAAGTGACGGTAAAAAACTCTTTAACGTCCCGCAACATCACAAACCAACCCAAGGTTAAAAAGGGTAATGTATTAGCGGTTAAGTGGCGGAAATTACCATGTAAAAAGGGAGCAAAAAAGATACCTCGCAATCCTTGAATACTATGGGGGCGAATTCCTAAATTATTCAATCCACCTCTAAAAATAAAATAATCAATAATTTCAATGAACCACAGTAAAGCGACAATTCCACCTAAAATCACAAGATGGGTTTTGAGTTCCTGTGTCAGGGAAGTTTCAGTTCGGTTAGACATAATCGTTAAGGAGAGGACAATAGGATCAGAGAGTTACTACAATAGCTGCTCTGATGATTTCGTATTGTGTTCAGTTAGTTCTATGATAGTCAAAAAATAGCTTATTGCCTATGAAAAACATTAAATTAGGGAAATATCTCACCCTGACTGAGTTCTGTACTTGTACTCAAACTTATCAAAAATATTCAGAAAAAATTAATCCTTATCCGACTTCTCAAGCCTCTATTCAAGCGTTGCAAGATCTAAATTATTGGATTCTCGATCCAATTATTGATTATTTTAGTCGAGATAAATTTAAACTCACCTATGGATTTTGTTCTAACGATTTAAGACTTTTTTTAGAGAAAAAAGATCCGATTACGGGGATTAAAAATGGTCGAGTTGCCCCAATGTTGGATCAACATATTGCCCATGAAGTTAAAAAAAATGGCGATTATTACTGTAAACGGTTAGGGGCTTCTTGTGATTTTTTAATTGTTGATATCGGTAGTGATGGATTAGTGAGTTGGATTTTAGAACAACGTCTTCCTTTTGATTCCCTCTATTTTTATGGTCAAGATCGCCCGATTCATATTAGTTACGGCCCTCAACATAAACGGGATATTTGGACGTTTAATGCTGCGGGTAAACCGACTCAAAAAGGTATTGAAAATTGGGTAAAACAGGCAAAAATCAGTAATCAGTAATCAGTTATCAGTTATCAGTAGAAAGACAGGAGGAATTAAGAATTAAGGGACATAGGGAATAGGGAAGAAGCAGTGATGATTGATGACTGATGATGTGTCCGACTGGGTAGGGGCGGGATCTTACGTCCGATAGCTTATCGGTTTTTATCCTAGATTACTGCCCGAATGATGAGCCTAACGGCAGGCTCCGCCAACGCCCCTACGACTGATGACTGGTGACTGGTGACTGAAAAGTACCCTCTTGACTCTCCCGTTGAGTGGAAACTTTACAATGGAAAAAAGCAGTCAAGCTTGTGTGATGTTTAGGAATGGAGTTGAATCATGAAAACAAGCTATTTACGACTCAAAGGGATGGCTTGCGCCTCCTGCGCTAACTCAATTGAAACGGTGATTCAAAATATTGATGGGGTTAGTCAATGTAATGTTAATTTTGGCGCAGAACAAGCAACCGTTGAGTATGATCCAAAGCAAACAACCTTAACAGCAATTCAACAAGCGGTTACTGATGCTGGATATCAAGCTCAACCGTTAGAAGATCTCAGTCCCCATCCAGAAGAAAGTGACAAAGAAAACCGAGAAATAGAACGGAAATTAACCCAAAAAGTGACCGTGAGTGGGATTATTAGTGCATTTTTAGTCATTGGTGGATTACCGATGATGACGGGTTTGCATTTGTCATTTATTCCCACTTGGATGCACAATCCTTGGCTCCAGTTAATTTTAACCACTCCGATTTTATTTTGGGCGGGTCAATCCTTTTTTACAGGGGCTTGGAAAGGATTAAAACGCCATCAAGCGGATATGAATACCTTGATTGCGGTGGGAACAGGGGCGGCTTATCTTTATTCAATTTTTGCCACCATTTTTCCTCAAGTTTTGCTCAATCAAGGATTAAATGCTGATGTTTATTACGAATCAGCAGCCGTGATTATTACCTTAATTTTACTCGGTCAATTACTGGAACATCGCGCCAGAGGTCGAACATCTGATGCGATTCGGAAATTAATGGGATTACAAGCAAAAACTGCCCGTGTGGTTCGGTCTGGAGAAGAAGTGGATATTCCCATTCAACAAGTCAGAGTTGGGGATATTATTATTGTTCGTCCTGGGGAAAAAATACCCGTTGATGGAGAAGTGATTGATGGCATTTCTACGATTGATGAATCAATGGTAACGGGGGAAAGTATTCCGGTACAAAAACAAGCTGGCGATGAAGTCATTGGCGCAACGATTAATAAAACGGGTAGCTTTAAATTCCAAGCCTCACGGGTGGGAAAAGATACGGTTTTAGCGCAAATTGTCCAGTTAGTTCAACAGGCGCAAGGCTCAAAAGCACCGATTCAAAAATTAGCGGATCAAGTCACGGGTTGGTTTGTTCCGGTGGTGATTGCGATCGCCATTACTACCTTTTTAATTTGGTTTAATGTGACAGGAAATCTCACCCTTTCTATTATTACAACAGTTGGGGTTTTAATTATTGCTTGTCCCTGTGCATTAGGGTTAGCAACACCAACATCTGTGATGGTGGGAACGGGATTAGGAGCAGAACATGGGATTTTAATTAAGGGGGCAGAAAGTTTAGAATTAGCTCACCAAATCCAAACCATTGTTTTGGATAAAACGGGAACGTTAACCCAAGGAAAACCGACGGTTACTCACTATGTTACGCTAGGCGGAACTACCCATGATCATGAGTTAAAATTATTACGATTAGCGGCTGCAATTGAACGACAATCTGAGCATCCGTTAGCGGAATCAATTGTACAATATGCTCAGTCTCAAGGGGTTAGTTTTCCCTTACCGGAAACGCGAAATTTTGAAGCGATCGCAGGAATGGGTGTTCAAGGGTATGTTTCCGATCGTTGGGTTCAAATTGGCACCTCTCGCTGGATGACTGAATTAGGAATTGATCCCGAACCTTTACAACAGTATCGTCAGCAGTGGGAAGCGGAAGGAAAAACAACGGCTTGGATCGCAGTTGATGGAGAAATTGAAGGATTAGTTGCTATTTCTGACGCGCTGAAACCCTCATCAATTCAAGCGGTTAAAGCGTTACAAAAAATGGGGTTAGACGTGGTGATGTTAACGGGAGATAACCAAAAAACCGCCGAAGCGATCGCCTCTGAAGTAGGAATTCAACGGGTTTTTGCAGAAGTCCGTCCTGATCAAAAATCTGCGATTGTTCAATCGTTACAAACTCTCTCGAATCCTTCAAGAAAACACAGCAAAAAAGCTAATCAATCAAGAGTTGTGGCGATGGTCGGCGATGGAATTAATGATGCGCCTGCTCTTGCTCAAGCGGATGTGGGAATTGCCATTGGAACAGGGACAGATGTGGCGATCGCAGCCAGTGATATTACCTTAATTTCCGGCGATTTAATGGGAATTGTAACGGCGATTAAACTCAGTAAAGCCACCTTAAGAAATATTCGGCAAAATCTATTTTTTGCCTTTATTTATAATACCGCCGGAATTCCTATTGCAGCCGGAATTCTCTACCCCTTAACAGGTTGGTTACTCAATCCGATTATTGCAGGAGGAGCAATGGCATTGAGTTCGATTTCTGTGGTTACAAATGCCCTACGCTTACGCAACAGTAAACTCAATCCTTCTTAAGGAATTAACATAAAATTATCGGAGGTAAAATCATGCTCAAACTTCAACCGTTGGCACTCCCATTCCTGAGTCTTGTATTATCAGTTTTAATGGCAAATTCTGTACAAGCTCGTCCTTCAGAATCCCATACTGAACAATCTACTAATCACTTTCGGCAAATTGAACAACCGTTACCTGTTAAAATCAGTGTAACTGCGGGAGGTGTTGCGTTAATTGCATTAGAATTATGGTGGTTTTTAATGAGCAAACCCAAAGCTAAAAAAGCGCAACTCAATCAAGATACTCAAGAATTAAATATTTTGGTTGATGGGGGATATCAACCCAACCGAATTACCGTGCAATCCGGTAAACGAGTCCGTCTTAATTTTGTCCGAAAAGATCCCAGCCATTGCTTAGATAAAGTGCTGTTTCCTGACTTTAATATTGCCAAAGATTTACCCCTCAATCAAACAACAACCGTTGAATTTACCCCCGAACAAGCAGGTGAATATACGTTTAGTTGTGGAATGAATATGGTCAGGGGAACTGTAGAAGTTCAAAGTTAGTAGGATGGGCTATGCCCATCAATCCCCAATGTCAATAGCTTTAAAGCTAATACGATTGTCCTAATATCACTTGGAAAAATGAGCAAAATCTATCCCAGAATTTCAAGCGTTTTGTTATTAACACTGAGTCTATCGGTCATCAGTTGTTCTTCAGAATCTGTTACTCAGAATAATCAACTGAGTCCCGTTACAACGTCAACTTCTGCTGTGGCTAATTCTCAACCAACGCCCGACCCAAAAAACTCAAATATTCCCTTAACTCCGGCTCCAAATTGGCAAGAAAATAACCATATTCACGGAATCGTTGTTGATCCGAATAATCCTAATATTTTCTATCTCGGAACCCATGAAGGTTTAATTCAATATTCCGAAGCCGGAAAATGGTCTTGGGTGGGGGATGATCGTTCAGATTATATGGGATTAACGGCTGATCCAAAACAAAGTGGTCGTCTTTATTCAAGCGGACACCCTCCCACTGGTGGGAACTTAGGATTTCGAGTCACGGAAGATTATGGGCAAACGTGGCGAGTTCTTTCTAAATCCGGTGTTGATTTTCATGCGTTAGCTGTTGCACCCAGTAATCCTAATCTAATTTATGGTTGGGCAACTTCTGGAGAACAAGGTTTTTTAGTCTCAAAAGATGGAGGTAAAAATTGGGAATCAATTACACCCATTGGATTAGATAATGCGGTCTTTAGTTTAACCGTTAATCCTCAACATCCTGACCATCTTTATGCGACAACTCAAGGGGGATTATATGAAAGTAAAAATGGGGGTCAAAATTGGGTATTAATTCCAGGGACAGAGACCGCGCCGATGATTGGTTTAACAATTGTTTCGACTGCTAATCAAACAAAGATGATTGGATATCGTTTACTCGAATCTGATCCGGGAATTTATCAAAGTTTAGATGGAGGAAAAGCTTGGAATAATTTAGGGACAGGAACGGAAGGCACCATTCTTTATTTAACGGTTGCACCCAACAACCCGAATATTCTCTATGCGGTTAATGACCAAAATACGGTTTTTAAATCCGAAGATGGGGGTAAAAATTGGCGTTCTTTAGGTTAGAAATCAGCTTGGCAAGTCAGAATTAAAAACCTGACGACAAAAAACACCCTTTCTAGTCTTTTCTAAGATTAGAAAGGGTGAAAACGTTACTTGTTTATGTCAATTCTTCTGCGTCGATCCCAATTGAATTAATTGGTTAAGGTGTTGCTGCCATAAGCATCCACTTCAAAGGCGGGAACACGGACGCTGTAGTCGGTGTTCTGACCTGTAACGGACTGAGCAATTTGCTCAAAGGAGGTCGAGTTCCAGTTCCGTTGGTGGATGGGTTTGGACTGTTCACCCAAGAAATAAGCTTGAGTTCCTAAAACCGCAGCAGCGACCCAACCGACGACAAATAAGGCAATTAAAACGGTAAACATATTGCTTTTTCCTTAACTTTAATCTATTTGTTAACGATTGTAACAGTATGTAAACTTGTATTGCAAGAGCTTGACAAAATTTTTTTGTCGTGTTTACCGAACAAGCAGAGGGCGGGGGAAACAGGAGGAGCAGAGGGAGCGGGGGGAGATGATTCTTCTTTTTCCTATTGCCCATTGCGAGAGTGCCTATTCCCTATTCCCTATTCCCTATTCCCTAATTCTTAATTCTTAATTCTTAATTCTCCTGCCTCCAGCAAAGCTGCCTCCTGCCT
>JBMDYE010000405.1:0-6623 GCA_048595135.1 Planktothrix sp.
AGGACTTTGAGGGGCATAATTTTAGCTTTGTGGGCAATCCCCGTCACGCCATAACCGTTATTGGTGGATTGGGCAATGGTTCCAGCTACGTGGGTTCCATGTCCGTTATCATCAACAGCATCGACTTTATCATTAACAAAATCGTAGCCTTCGACAAATTCTGTTTGTTCTAAGTCAGGAACGCGGCTGACTCCGGTATCAATTACCGCAACGGTCACGCCTTCCCCTTGGGTTTCTGCCCAAGCCCCTTCAATATTAATACTGCGGAAGTTCCATTGTTGACCGTATAACGGATCGTTGGGAATGCCATTCATCGCGTTATAAATAATGGCTGAGACGGAAACAGGGTGAGCCGTTTCGTCAATGCGATAAATGTAATTCGGTTCAATAAACTCGGTTTTTTTACCGAACGTTTTTTTCAGGGATTTCAATAAATTGTTATCCCCGCGAACCACATAAACGTTATCAGATTGAGAAAATTCGCTATTGAGATAGGGAACAACTTGATATTGTTCAGCAAGGGTACGAACTTGATTCGCAATCTCTTGTTGCCCTAACGATTCGCGAAAATCTAGTACAATCGTGTCATAACTGCCTTGGGTGGCTAAACCGGAGAAGTTAGAAACTGCCCAGCCTAAGCCAATTAAAAACAAGCACAGCAGCAAGAATTTTTTCATCTTTGTTAAGGTTGTTGTGGCTGGTGTTGAGTTGGGTTAAACCCCAGAACACACAAGGATTGTTACTATTCTATCTAGCATTTTTAATAACAGGAGTAACAATCAGAATGGAACGAGGCTTACTTTGGCTTCCCCTGCTAGCAGTTTTTATTGGGTTAGCTTGGTCAGGATGGAACGAATACCAAAAAGTTGAGGCTTATCAAGCTTGGGCTAAAAATTTTGATAAGGCAAAATACGATATTTATGCGGTTTTAGGGTTACACAATGGCGAGATTACTTGGGGAAAACCGACTCGCAAAGGGCCTATTGCTTTACAAACCTTTTCGTTGAATGAGGTGGAGTTGATTCAGTTGCTAGTTGATGGGCAAACGGTTGATGTTAACAAGCCCCCAGAGAAAGGAAAAGCGATCGCCTTAGAATTTTTAATGAAACCATCCACTTCTGCTGTCCAGGTTCCTTTTACGGAAATTTCCCTCGCGTCCCAGTGGGGTGGATATCTTCAACAAGAATTAAAGAAAATTCAAGTCCGTTAAAAATTTTAAGTTGTACCATGAAAGTTAACGTTTGTTCTCACGGATGTCCCCTGAAAATAAACATTGCTTTTGATGCCGTTTGTTGGTAAAACCATGATTTTCAAACGCTTACCCAAAATATTAGTTGCATTTGTCCTAGCAGTCTCTCTATTAGTCTCCGCTTGTAGTTCCACAACTGCACCCCCTCCAACCGCAGACCAAACTTCTAACCCAACAGCAGAAACCGTTGCGGCTTCTCAACCCGTCAGTGGTGGGGAATTTAACAAGTTTTTCCCGAAAAGTCAAAGCGGATATAACGTTGTTTTTGCTCAAGAAAAAACCGGATTTGCAGAAGCAAAACTAAATCAAAATGGGCAAAATGTGGCGATGCTTTCGATTAATGATATTGCCAATAATGCGAGTGCTGCTACAAAATACAAAGATAGCACCACCAACATTGGTGGATATCCATCGGTGACTCAAGGGAAAAATATTACCGCAATTTTAGTGAATAATCGCTATCAAGTGAAAGTTCAATCTCGTGCTGAATCTTTTACCGCAAGCGATCGCGAAGACTGGCTACAAAAGTTTAATTTGAATGGGTTATCCAAACTCAAATAACGTCTAATTACAACAATTTAATCAAAATCGGAGGAGAATTATTGTGAGTAAATCTATTACCCAATTGGTTGATGAATTGCCAACAGGTGGCCCTACTGTCATGGTATTACGGGGATTAGACTTCGTAATTCCTGGACAATGGAATAATTTAGTTGGGTTTGAAAATACAGTTCGCGCTGTTACGGGAGAAGATGATCCGGCTTTAATCCAACAAATTAGTGAGCGGGCGTTATGGCTTTATAATGATAAAAATCAAGGCTATCAACGGGCGTTATGGTTATATGAATCCATTGATAATGCCGGATCTGCATTAGGAGCCGCAGCGCTCGCTAATAAAATCGGAGAAAACGTTAGCTTTTTGGGCTTTTTAAATAAATTAACCCCCAAAGCCAATCAAGCTCAAGCCATTGATTTAAGCTTAAAATTAGTGACAGAATTAGTCGGATTTTGTTTAATTAATGGCATTCCTGGGGATAGTATTGGCGATTTTGTAGCGTCATTAGGAGACTACAGTGGCGAATCTTTAATGCGGATGACTGCCTTAGTTTGTTTAGATGGGTTAATCCCCTTGGGGCCAGATTTTATTCAAATGGCGTTAAACACGGTGACAGGATTAAGCCCATCTGACTTAGAAAAAAATGAAGGCTTTAAACGCATTAATAAAGAGATTCCAGGGGGAAATTCAGCAGGAAAACTGAACTTTATTCAACAAAGTTTTAGCTCGGTTACGGGTTGGATGGGAGATTTTGTTTCTAGCCATAATCTAACGCCTGAAAAAGTGGTTCATAATTTGCAAGGCTTCATTGATATCAGCAATGATAAGTTAGATTATGTGGCTGCCTTTTTGGATATGACCACCAACTATTACACCCACACAGGAACTCAAACCTTAGCTCGTCGTTTAGTCGAACGGGCCGTGGCTGAGATTTAAGTTGTGACCCGGAAGCTTTACAATAGTTCCTTGAGAAGATTATTGCAATTTTAAAGGAATCATTCATGTCTGAAGAAACGACGCCCAACGCTGAAGGAAAAGTAGCGGAAAAACCAGCCGCCGACAAAAAAGCCAAAGCTCCTGGGGTAGAAAGTAAACCCTTTCCAGAGTTTATTGAACAAGATTATATCCCCGCGTTGAAAAAAGCATTAAACACTCAAGGGATTGGGGATTTAGATTTAAAATTTGTCAAACAAAAATTTCCTCCTGGGTTGGGAGTTAATCAAGATTGTTGGCAAGTTGTCGGAAAATGGCAAGACGGAAAACGTCAGTTTAATGTTTATTTTCCTAATGAAGATATTAGCGCTCAAAAGGTGTTTACTTGTTCAACAAATGGGAACCAACCTAGCACCATTGAACCGTTTTTAGGTGATGAACGGAAAATTACCCTTGACTTATTAGTTTTTGGTGTTGTTCAACGATTAAACGCTCAAAAATGGTTAACTCTCAATTAACCTTGTTCCCTTTTTTTTGAACTTAACTTAATATAAAAATAGGGGTATAGTCAGGCTATATCCCTATTTTATTGGGTGGGGGAGTTGGAATTTACGAACCCTATAGTTGCTTTTTAAATTAAAATTACGTTATCCTAAAATATATAGTCAACCCAACGTTAAATTAGTAGATGAGGGAGTAAAAAATGGTAGAAAAAGTCTATAAATCTGAAGAAGAATGGAAACAACAGTTAACCCCTGAACAGTTCCAAGTAACTCGTAAAAAAGGGACAGAACGGGCGTTCACTGGGGAATATTACGATAACAAAGAAAAAGGCATTTATCAATGCGTTTGTTGTGGGAATGAGTTATTTAGTTCCGATACAAAATTTGAATCAGGAACCGGATGGCCGAGTTTTTGGCAACCCATTAAAGAAGAAAACATTCAATGTAAAAATGATTTTAGTTTCTTCATGCGTCGAACTGAAGTATTATGTGCGGCTTGCGATGCCCATTTAGGTCATGTTTTTAATGATGGCCCCGACCCCACAGGTCAACGGTATTGCATGAACTCTGCCGCCTTAAACTTCGTTAAAGACCCGACATAGTTTGTCTGGGCGGGAAAACCCCGCCCCTACGATTATTAATTCTAATTTTTTCTTCCTAACGCAATCATCATTGAACCCACCACAACAAAAACCGCACCCGTTACAGCCAAAAACGTTAAATGTTCAGGTTTAATTAATAAAGGAAATAATAACGCCACAATATCAACAGAAATTAACGTAATAATCGGCGCTAATGCTAAAACTGCACTCACCCGTGACGCTTCCCAATGTTCTAAAGATTCCGCAAAACAACCATAGGCAACAAAGGTATTTAGACCGCAAAATAATAAAACTAAAAGTTGAAATGGGTTGAGGGTAAAAATTGCCGTTGGAGTTCCGATAGGCAAATATAAAATAACGCAACTGCCATAAATAAACCACATAATTTGATAGGAGGGAAGTTGCTGTAATAATTGTTTTTGAGCTAAAGCATAAATCGCCCAAGATATTGCAGCTAATACCAGTAAAAAGCTCCCCCATAGATATTGATTAGAAGCCGTCACTAAAACCCGTAACTGTTCGTGGAAAAACAAACTAAATCCTAATCCGAGAACGCCTAGACCCAGACATTGTAAAACCGTATAACGTTCTTTAAAAATAACTAATGCCCCTAACCCCATTAAAACAGGAGAAATTTGAATTAAAACTTCTGCATTGGTAGGGGAAGTTAAATATAACCCTTTTAAAAATAGTACATAGTTAGCGGCTAGAAATATTGTAGCGATGAATAATAGACCCCAAGGAATCAAACTAAATTTACGGGTATCCGGTAATTTTTTCTGATAAGCTAAATATCCCGTTAATATTACAAAAGCAATTAAAAATCGATACCACGTAACGGTATAAACATCTAACGCTTGTAAAATAATGGCTAACCCTAACGGTAGAATTCCCCATAAAAAGGTTGTCAATAGCGATAAAGCTAACCCTAAACGCCATTGACCAGAGGTTGAATGAAGTGGCATTGTAAAAATTTAAAATAAGCTACGATTAAACAGTGGTAGGGGCGGGGTATTCCCCCAGGGCTGTTTCATTTTCAAGAGTGAATTTGTATGACCTCTCCCCCTAACCCCCTCTCCTACAAGGAGAGGGGGAAAGAATTTCTACTACTAAACATCAAAACTTATTAATTACTCCCCCTTCCCTTGCAGGAAAGGGGGCTGGGGGGTTAGGTTATAGAGATTTTGGGGAGAACATGAAACAACCCTGGGGGTATTCCCGTCCATATAGGAGTAAAATAGTTCAGAATAGAGAATTACAGCGTTTATTACTTTCTTAATCCTTACTTCAATTTCTATAATTATAGCAGAATCCTCTAGAAACTCAGTCAATTAAGCACTGATCCAAAATTATTGGCACTGTCATTCTCAATGAAGCGATCGCGGAATAAAGAATATAGCCCTGATCAGTCGGCAATTTATTGGGTTGGACTGCTTATTAGTTGATGGGTGCGTTTTTAATCCTTTTATTCTATCCAATTAAGGCTAACAATTCTGGTTCTGATAATAGAGTAATTCCTAAATCTTCAGCTTTTTTAAGTTTCGATCCGGCTTCCTCTCCAACCACAACATAATCGGTTTTTTTACTAACAGAATCAGTCACTTTTCCGCCTGCATTTTGAATTAATTTTTTCGCCTCATCTCGTTTTAAACTGGGTAATGTTCCGGTAATTACAAACGTTTTACCTGCTAAAGTTTGAGATTGATTAGAAGGGACAATTTCCGATTGAGAGGCTAAACTTTCAAGTTGTAACCCTAAAATTTTTAATCGTTCGATTAATTGTTGATTAGCCGATAATTTAAACCATTGTTCAATCGAATAAGCGATTTCTGGCCCTATGCCATAAACGCCTTCAATTTCTGCGGCGGATGCGGTGGTTAATTGGTCAACGGTCTTAAATTTTTGCGTAATTAATTCTGCATTAACACTCCCGACATGACGAATGCCTAACCCATATAAAACCCTCGCCCAAGGTTGGATTTTAGAATCAGCGATCGCTTTAACAATTTTACTTGCCGATTTTTCTCCCATTCGTTCTAATGTCATTAGCTTTTCAACGGTTAATTCATATAAATCCGCAACGGAATTTACCAATTTTTTCTTAACCATTTGTTGAACTAATTTTTCACCCACTCCATTAATATCTAAGGCATCTCTGGAACACCAATGAATCAAAGATCCTTGTAAAATTGCTGGACAAGAATCATTAATACATCTTGTTACCGCTTCCCCAACAGGCTGAACCACAGGTTGACCGCATTCGGGACAATAGGTGGGCATTTCAAATTTTTTAGCATTTTCGGGGCGTAGTTCCGGTAAGACTCGCACCACTTCGGGAATGATTTCCCCCGCTTTCCGTACAATTACGGTGTCACCAATATGCAAATCTAACTCAGCAATGCGATCGCGGTTATGTAAAGTAGCCCGTTGAACTGTAGTTCCCGCCAGTTGAATGGGGGCGAGTTCAGCAACGGGGGTTAAAGCGCCTGTTCTTCCCACTTGTACGGTAATTGATTTAACTTCGGTCGGCGCTTCTTCTGCAGGGTATTTATAAGCGATCGCCCAACGGGGAAATTTTTGAGTAAACCCTAACTGTTCTTGCAATGATAAGGGGTTAATTTTAATCACCACCCCATCGGTCATATACGATAAATTATGGCGTTCTTGATCCCAATATTCGCAATATTTAATCACTTCATCTAAACTAGAACAAAGTTGACGATTTGGATTAACTTTAAACCCCATTTTTTGTAGGAATTCTAAATTATCCCATTGGGTTT
>JBMDYE010000406.1:0-4305 GCA_048595135.1 Planktothrix sp.
ACCTGCTTTGCGTACTTGCATACGCAGGTATGCAGCCTTTCAAAAAGCGGCGTTGGCGGGTGTTCCGGTTTATGCGGTTAAAGATAACAATGCTCTAGCTGCATGGTCAGATTATCAAAAAGCATTTGAGGAGATGGGACTATGAATAAAAAAGCCAGTAAGTTTCAACAAATTTTAAAAGCAGCAGAGTCGGTACGGGAGCAACAGCCAGAAGCGAAAACCATCAAAACCAAAGGGTCGGGAAAACGTTCTGATCCTGATTATGTTCAAATTTCGGCTTATATCCGCAAGGAAACCCACCGAGAAGCTAAACGGAAGTTATTAGAGGAAGACTCAGAACGAGATTTATCCGATGTGATTGAGGAACTGCTGAGAAATTGGGTTTCTGATTGAGGGATGTGGGTCATTCAGCTTGATCAATTATTCATAACCCAATAAATGATGACAAACAGGACACCCTTATAGGATATTAAAGCTACCTTGGTTAAGGAACCTACCAACCATATTGAGGGGTTGATAACAGTAAAACCGAATTCCATTATTAAAATACTACTATGGCAACTCCCATCTCACCTGAAAATGAACATATTGAAAATTACTTAGATTTTTATTGTAATTTACCTGCTGCTCCTAAGTTTGCTATATTGATTAAAGGAAAATGGGGTTCTGGAAAAACTTGGTTTATTGAGCAGTATCGTAAAAAGTTAAAAGAAAAGGCAAAATCAGAGCGAACTGGGAAAAAATCATTATATGTAAGTCTTTATGGCATGACAGATTGTTCTGAAATACAAGACTCATTTTTTCAGCAATTATATCCATTGTTAACATCAAAACCAGTGTTGGTAGCAAGTCAGGTTATGAAAGCAGTGGCGAAATTAGGAGTAAAAATAGATGATAAACTGACATGGAATATTCTGATCCCAGACATTAAAGATCTTCCAATGAAATTTAATGATTCTAAATTTAATTTATTAGTTTTTGATGATCTAGAGCGATGCAATATACCAATTGAAAGTTTATTAGGTTATATTAATTTATTTGTTAATTCTGAAGATTTAAAAGTTGTTATTATTGCCAACGAAGAAGAACTAATTAGCAAAGAAAAAGAATATCAAAAATTTAAGGAAAAATTAATTGGTCAAACTTTTGAACTTTCACCAGATTTACACGCAGCATTAAAAAAATTTATTGAGAATATTGAAACTCCAGAAGTTAAACAAATTTTTGATGCTCATATAGAATTTATAGGAAAGTTATATCAGCAATCTGAATGTAATAATTTGCGAACTCTAAATAAGATTGTTTTAGATTTTGAAAGAATTTTTAATGGTTTGACAAACAAAGCAAAACAGCATCCCGATGTAATTAAAGATATTATAGAAATATTAATAATTTTTTCTATTGAAATACATCAAGGGAACTTAGAGCCATCTGTTATTGGTAAATTAATAGAAAAGTTTGAAGAAGAGCATCAAGCTTTTTTAAAAATTAAAAATCAGCAATCTAAAGATTTTAATGAAGAAGGAAAGATATCGAAAATTAATAATAACTTGTCTTATAAAGAAATATTTATTAAATATACCAATGTCATCAAAGAAAATTATAATATAATAGCCACCAGTTACAAATTTCAGATACTATTTCCTGATCTTCTTTGGTGGGAAAAGTTTTTTAATAAAGGCATTGTAGATACAACTACTCTTGAAACACAAATTTCAAAAAGTATATATTTTCAGGATGAAAATACACCTAATTGGGAAAAGTTACTATTTTTTTATCACTATAATGATGAAGAATTTAAAAATATACTTGATTCCCTTAAGTCTGAATATGAAATTAAAAAATATGAAGAAGTTTACAAGGTAAAGACTATTACAATGCTATTTTATTACTTTTCTAAATTAGGACTTTACAATAAAACCAAGTCTGATATTCTTCAAGAAGCTAAAGACTACATTGATTATTTAAAAATACATAATAAATTAGATTGGAAATTTTACGATGATGCAAGAAGATCTCTCTTCTCTGAAGTTCTAGATTACCCAGAGTATAAAGAATTTAATAATTATCTTAAAGAATCCCAAGAGCAAGTAAAAATTAACCAAATTGGGAATGAGTCTCAAAATTTACTTCAAATTATGGAAGGTAACTTAGATGAATTCTGTCAAAATATAAGTAAAAAAATTATTGATGGGTTTATAAATGAAAAATATTATGATTATCCTA
Organism: Planktothrix sp.; assembly: GCA_048595135.1. Taxonomy (GTDB): domain Bacteria; phylum Cyanobacteriota; class Cyanobacteriia; order Cyanobacteriales; family Microcoleaceae; genus JBMDYE01. The sequence goes on from JBMDYE010000406.1 coordinate 2,227, forward strand.
TTTTTAAATATACCGATGCAAGAAAATTTGTTGATGTTATTAGTACAATACCAAATGACAAACTTAAAGTTTTTTTTGAAGCACTACAGGAGCGATATTCATGGAGTATGGAGTTAAATGAAGAAATAGATTTTTTAGTACAAGTACAAAATTTATTATTAGAATTAATAAACAAAAGACAGGGAAAATTAAGTGGTCATGTATTAAAACTAGCTAAGGAAAATTATCTAGATAAAGTGATTGATGAAATCAATAAAAATACTAATAAAGAGGAGTAAGCCTATCTACCGTAAACCGAGCATTCCCCAAACTCTTGAAAAATTTGGCGATTGAATAAAATGAGTGCCTAGATTCTACTAAACAATTAACTAGACACTCAAAAAAAAATAGAAAAATTATTTGATTAATAGCCTTAAGAGCCATTAATCAATCTTGTCCAACTGGTAACAGGTTTGACAGTTATCAACCGTTCTACTTTTGTTGTGTGATAGGCACATTTTCAGTAGGACAGTTAACATTAGGACTTTGGTAATTGATAAGTATCAAAGTCCCCGTTGAGGAAATCGTGCTAGCAAAGGAAATACTAATCAAACTTCCAACCAGACGATAGAACAGTTTAAATTCTGGACGAGGGGGCTTGTTGAGCGGTTGTTTAATTGGCATAATTAGATTAGCAGCGTTTACCTTTAACTACGGTTTACGAAATACCTGCCCTGATGACTGTCGGCAAAACACTATCAGGGAAAGGTTTTAGCAGAAGACCTTTAGCTTTACTATGCTAAAGGTCTTTTGTTTTCATGTAACTATCCCTAAGTTTAATCTTAAAAATATTGAACATAGAGTTTCCTTGTACCACTTTCTTAAACGGAAGATCAGATAGAATGGCAGCTAGGACACTTTTTAACCCTGAAAAGCTTTCGCTGCTTGGTTTCTCAGGTCATTCTAGTCCCCTGTTCCCTAACGAATAGAACTATACGTCAATAGGACAGTTGGGAAACTGGTACATAATATTTATTACTGTTAAAAACTTTAAAAAGTAAAAATAAAATCCAGATGTCATTGGCTGTGAGGAGCGTAGCTTTTTTCTGTAACAAATTTACAATTTTAATAACTAACAGAAACGTGTGACTATTAAAGTTTTTGCACAATCGTCATTCCTCAGCTTGGGTAAAACCTTACTATGTAAGGTTTTGAGCGATTAGTTGATTGAATTTTCAGTTCTGAACAGCCGATAGTGTTTGGGTTTAAAATAGGAGGACTCTTACTTTTGTTATTAGAAGCTATTAATAACAAAAGTAAACTTTCAGAAAACGGCTAGAATGCGTTTAGGATCTATGCTTGCGGGGTTGCCATTGGATGATGCAGCTTCCCCTAACAACTCATCTCAATGGCAAAATATTTAGCTATGTTTAGGGCTGTATAAAATTGGCTGTGTATAACTCGGAACATACAACGGATGACGGGGACAACCTTGTTGGGTTACACCCAAACAATAAATTTGGTTAACCCTCGACAATAATTCAAGAACCTCTTGGCAGCGATTTTTAAAAATTCCGTGATTACCCCAGGCAACAATAATTTGATGGGTTCCTTCGGCGGCTTTTTGGAGGTAATTGTCATTTTCAACACCAACCGGGTCACTCGCTTTTTTTAATTCAATTGGATCAGTAGCTCGGTAAGCAAACAGATTGACAATCTCTAAAGAGCCGTAGCCCCAGTCTTGAGCAAACTTAATGCAGCGTCGCAATGTTGGATCATCTTGAACCGCGTCCGCACGGCTAGGGTTGAGCATCACAAATACCACACGAGGCGCGTCCGAATCCCATTCTCGTCGCAGCAAATAACGATAAGTTTCAGTTGCGTCAAGAATTGCCCCTTTCTCCATGATTATTCCTTTTCTGTTTCCAGCATTAAATTTACCCCTTTCTTAAATTTCCCAAAAACGTGCCTTTCCGACACATCTTAGATTTCCACATAGAAATTTAGTTTTTTTAAGACGTTTAAAAAGGTTACAAAAGTTAAAACTTTAAAAATTAAAAATTCTAATTTTAGAAAATTTAGTGGTGCAGGGTTGCCATC
>JBMDYE010000407.1:0-13534 GCA_048595135.1 Planktothrix sp.
AGGTGAGGTTTAGTCCCGACGGTAAACAGATTGCTTCTGTTGGAGACGATCGCACAATTATTCTATGGGATGTGGCACGAATTCTCAAATTAGATGAACTGGCTTATGCTTGCGATCAAGTTCGAGATTACCTACAAACGAATCCCGAAGTCAAAGCAGAGGACAGACAATTATGCAGTAATCAGTAATCAGTGATTCGTTTGTAGAGACGTTCCATGGAACGTCTCTACAAAGTTAATCGTTGACAAGTCGTAAAAATTAACAATTTACTCATTGTTGACTGTGTACCCTGTAACTGTTAACTCTTACACGCTATAACTGATTACTGTTTTACTGATTACTGATTACTGATTACTGATAACTGATTACATAATTCTCGGAAATGTTCGCCCCGATGTTCAAAACTTTGATATTGATCAAAACTGGCACAAGCGGGAGACAATAATACCACTTTTGCTTCTAATTTTGGTGCAATTTCAGCAGCTTTTTTAACGGCATTTTCCATCGTTTCAACGATTTCAAAATTTTGATAATTTTCCTGTTTTAACCGTTCAGAAAACGCATTTGCAGCCTCCCCAATTAATAAAACAAAAGCTGCTTTTTCTTGAATCTTTTTAATCCATTGACTATCATCCCCTTTTTTCGGTTCTCCTCCCGCAATTAAAACCACCGGAGCATGAACCGCCGCTAACCCGACTTCCGCCGCATCATAATTGGTTGCTTTACTATCATTAATCCAGTCAATTCCTTGCCAATTAACAATCTGTTCTAACCGATGAACAACCCCTGGAAAAGTAGAAATGGCATGGCGAATGGCTTCTGTTTCAATTCCCGCTAATCGCGCGGCTGCAACGGCCATTAAAAGGTTTTGTTTATTATGGTCGCCCACCATTTTTAACGCATCGGCTTCAACGATTTTTTCGCCGTTTTGCATCACCCAGTTATCTTGAATATATAGCCCAATTTCAGGATTACCGACTAATTTTTCCTGCCCTAAAACACTCGTCCAACAAGCAGAACCCCAGCGTTTATCTGCCGTTTCTCGTAAATAGGGATCATCCCCATTAATGACTTGTAATTCACATTGATATAACAGTTTTGCTTTAATATCATAATACCGTTCTAAGGTATAATGGCGACTCAAATGATCGGGTGTAAAAGTCGTCCAAATTCCGATTCGCGGATTTAACGTTGAAGCGGATTCGATTTGATAACTACTAACTTCTGCAATAATCCAATCTAACGGTTTTTCAGGATCTTGATATTGTTCTAACGCCAATTCACAAGCCGCCAGCCCAATATTTCCACAGGCGGGTGCATTAAATCCAGCGGCTTGAAAAATAGCCGCAGTCAGGGCGGTTGTGGTGGTTTTACCATTGGTTCCCGTAATACAAACCCAAGGCAAATGTTTTAAATTTCGCCAAGCTAATTCTAATTCTCCAAGGGTTTCTATGCCCATATTTCGCGCCGCTTTTAACCCTGGACTATCCCAAGGAACCCCAGGACTTACCACAATTAAATCAATACTTTCATCCGGTTGAAAATGATCCCCTAATTTAACCGTAATACCTTCTTTTTCTAACTGTTCTTTTTGGGGAATGAGTTTAGGAGAATCGTTGCGATCGCTAACCGTTACGTCCCATCCTTGTAATTTTAACAATCTTGCCGCCGCATTACCCGATTTTCCTAACCCAATAATATGAGCATTCGCCATAGAAAACTGATTCATTATCCCTGGTTTATTCCTTAAGTTTGACTGAAATTCAAGTGCAGTGATCAACACATAACCACCACACCGAGAAAAATAAGACAAGGGGACAAGGGGAAGAATTTATCACCCATTCATTGCCCATTGCCCATTGCAAGAGTACCTATTTCCTGCAAAACACTAGCTCTTGACAATCGCTCCAAAATCTGCCAATACACGGGCATGATTTCTTAATAATCCCAATAAATTCAAGCGATTTCGTTGAATATCGGGATTATTATCCATCACTAATACACTTTCTGGCCCATCAAAAAAGTTGCTAACGGTTGGCGCAATTTCTGCTAACGCTTCCACTAACAAACGATAATTTCGTGTTTCTTGGGAGGCGGTTGTTTTGGGAACTAACTGAACTAAAGCATGATAGAAATCTTGTTCAGACGATTTTTCAAATAGTTCCGTTTCAACAACTGTTTCCGGTTGCAATTCTAAAGTGTCTAATTCCCCTTGTTTGGCTAACCGAGTTGAACGGTTAACGGTTTCATAAATTTGATCTAACGTGCCATCTTTTCTAATGGTTTGTAGGAATAATGCGCGATCGCGTACATCTAACAAATCCCGTAATGCTCGTTCTGTATATTCAGGATCATTTTCTCCTAAAACCGCATTCACTAAATCATAATCAATGCCTCTTTCATCCTGTAATAACGTTCTAATGCGTTGTAGGAAAAAGTCATCTAACTGATGGGTTAATCCTAACATGGCATTCGGAAACGTATTGACAAAATCCGCCGAACTTTGCTTGAGAATTTGATACAGATTTAAGGGTAAATCCGCCGACCAAATAATATTAATGACCGCATTGGCTGCGCGACGTAACGCAAACGGATCAGAAGAACCCGTTGGAATCATTCCCAACCCGAAAATACTCACTAAGGTATCGAGTTTATCTGCTAAACCCACCACTTGACCCACTAAGGTTGCAGGTAAACGATCGGTTGCGCTGCGGGGTAAATAATGTTCAAAAATTGCCGTTGCTACCGCCTCCGGTTCTCCTCCTTCACGGGCATATTTTTCACCCATTACCCCTTGTAATTCGGGGAATTCATAGACCATTTGGGTGACTAAATCGGCTTTACACAGTAACGCACCCCGTTGAATTAAATTGCGATCGCTGTCACTTAAATTTAATTGCTCACTAATTAAATTCGCAATATGACCAATGCGATTAACTTTATCTCTAACCGACCCTAAATCCTCTTGAAACGTAACATTTTCTAAATCCGGTAAATAACTTTCTAACGGTTTCTTCAAATCAGAATTATAGAAGAATTGACCATCGGCTAATCTAGCCCGAATGACCCGCCCATTTCCTGCTGCAATTAAATCAGATTTTGCCGGATCACCATTAGAAATCGTGACAAAACAAGGTTTTAATGGGTTAGAATGACTATCTTCTGCGGTTGCTAAAACTGGGAAATACCGTTGATGAGTCACCATCACCGTTTTAATCACTTCCGGTGGTAAATTTAAAAATTCCTCATCAAAAGTTCCGACAACGGCGGTCGGCCATTCGACTAAATTCACCACTTCTTCTAATAACTCTTCAGGAATTTCTGCATTTCCTCCGACTGTTTGGGCGACGGTTTTGGTTTCCTGTTCAATAATTGAAATCCGTTGTTGCGGATCAACTTCAATAAATCCTTTCCGCAAAGATTCTACATAACGATTTGCATCGGAAATGGTAATGGCTTCAGGATGTAAAACTCGGTGTCCTTGGGAAATGCGATCGCTTTTAATTTCTTCAGACCCACTCACCAACGTTACAGGCAAAATTTTGTCATCTAATAATGTAATTAACCACCGAATCGGGCGAGGAAATTTTAACTCCCCATCCCCCCACCGCATAAAGCGTTTTCCTTCTAATTTCGTAATCCATTCTGATGTTAATTCCGCTAAAAGTTCCGCCGTTGAACGCCCCGGAGTTTTCTTTAAAACATACACAAAATCCCCTTTTGGTGTGGGGCGAATTTCTAAATCTTCTAATGTAACTCCCTGCTTTTTAACAAATCCTTCCGCCGCCGGAGTGGGTTTCCCCTCTTTAAAGGCGGCGGACGCAGGGGGGCCTTTTATTTCTTCTTCGCGGTCAGGTTGTTGACTGGGAAGTCCCTCAATCACCACCGCCAACCGTCGAGGAGTTCCGTATACTTGAACTGACTCGAATGTTAAAAATTGTTCACCCAGACTCGCCGGAATTTTCTGTTTCCATTGTTGGATAGCGGCTTCAACAAAGGTTGCGGGTAATTCTTCTGTACCAACTTCAAGTAAAAAGCTAACCATAGAAAATTTTATAAAGGATCGTCTTGACTAAAACGTTAAGGGTACAATCTATCACCTTAGCAGGTTAGGGGATCTTCTCTCAAGCAGATTGTATTGTAGTTGTATTCCATCCCTTAATTGATGCTACAGATGATCCCCTAGACCCCACGTAGAGACGTTGCATGCAACGTCTCTACACGATACGGATGTGTAGCAAAATTTAAAGATTTCATATTAGTCCTTTAGAGCTTCATAGGGACTTACTCTGATTGAATTAATCGTGAATCAAAGCTTCTAATGATTTTTGTAATTCTTGGGTTAAATCAGAAACCGCTTGACGACGATTGAGTTTATAATTTTGCCAATTTTGGGAAACAGATAAGGGTTCTCCAACGGTCATTTTAACCCGTTGTTTGCCTAAATAAGGGCGTTTAATCGGGTTTCCTCCTTTTAACCGTGTAATCATTGTCCAAACAATAATTGTGGTTTCTGCAAAGCGATCAAATGTGGGATTAGATTGAATATATTGACCCGTTACTCCCACAAAACTTTCGACTAATCTCATGTGCCACATTTTTAAAGACGCTTCAATCGCAACTTGATCCGCTAACCCTCGTTTCACGGTAGACCAATGGTCAGGATCTTGAAGATTATCTCGATAAATACAATCCCATCCTGCTTGTTCAATGCGCCGACAACGGGTTGCTAAATCTCCTGCGGGCTTAATTTCAAAAAACTCTTCCGCCACCTTTAAGGCAACATCTAATAATCGCTTTAATCGACCTTTGAGATCTAGAGTTTCATCGATGGGAATTTGACAATGGTAAAACTTTTGATAAAATTCTTCCATAATCTCGATTAAATAATTCCCTAACCGAGTTAAACGATTATATAAAGAAAAAGATGTACTTTCTTCAGAAGATAAAGGAATGCCACAATCAATTTCCATTTGAGAAATTAACTTTTCTAACGCATTCCAATTCTCTTGGAGATAGGAATATTGAATCCCAATCGGAACAAGATAAACGTCTTCGCTTCTCCCCATTTTTTGTAAATCTTCTACACACCAAAATCCTAACTGGGCAATTCCTGGTTCTAAGGAACTAATATTTTGATTATGCCCATTGGTTGCCCCTTCCGGTGCTGCCGCCATGGGAAATTGACCATTAACAAATAATTCCCTAGCGGATTTCAAGCCTAAGCGATCAACTTTTCCCCGTAAAATTGATGATCCACCCAGCCTCGGAAATAACCAAGTGACATAATCTCCGGCCCATAGGGGAATACCCCGATCATACATAAAATGAGCATGAACTGGATAGGATAAGGAAATTCCTTGTTGTTTTGCGATCGCGGGAACAAATCGCCACAACAGTTGACTCATACACAATGGATCATCAGGATCAGGATGACGAAATGCCATTAAAAAGCGGATTTTTCCAGCTTCAAATTGTTGATAAAGATCCACTAACCGTTCAACCTGATCTGCTTGAATATCAGCAATCGGTGTTTTCAATCTGATCCAAAAGGGAACCACTGCTTCGCACAATTGCCGCACCCCAGGATTAAACTCAGGAGGCAGAAAATCAAGGGCAGGTTGTATAGTTTTAATGACATTAGCCATAGTTCAATGGTGATTATTAAGAGAAGAAACGACTGATTCGGTTCAAATTCCAGAACTATCGGGTCGTGTTTGGGATTGATCGCGCAACAGAACGGGAGCAAGCAGGGTTTCACCTCCTGTCCGAATCCAATCTGCAATTCGGAAAACCAACTATCATAATGCTCTCAAAATTTTCTGTCAATCTCTGAAATTTAAAAGGAATTGGTTACAATGACAACCAAACTTAACCATCAAAAACGGTTTCCTTTAGAAAGACCATGATCCAATCCTCTCTTGAAAGGCAGGCAGACCAGATGAATCCCACTGAATTTACTCAGGCGTTTCAAAATGGTTATCATTTTGAAACAACAATCGATCATCAATTAGAGCAGGTCACGTTTTCCGTCCACCATTTGGGGGAATTAATCTTAACTTCAGGAAAACTTGCCGCTTGTGATCCCCTGAGTTATCCGAGTTCTCAACTATGTTTTGATCAGCAAGTCCCTGCGGGTCGCTATCAAGTTAAATTGAGTGTTGCCAGTTTCCACCATCGTCAAGAACAGAGAGTTGCCTATGCTTTGTTGGAATTGGGAGATCAACCTGCGGTACGTTGGGAGTTAGCGTTGTGTCCGGGTGAGGATTTTCGTGATCTTGATCCCGACGAAGAGGAATTTGGTTACAGTGTGGATTCAGGAACAGGCTGTTTTATGGATGGAGAGGCGATTCAACGGTTGTCTCCCCTCTCGGATGACGAGTTTGATCAGTTCTATGATCGCTTAGACCAAGCTTTGGATCAAACCTACAAAGATACTTGGGATTGGGCAAATCTTTGCTTAGATGAGACAACGGGACTTAATATTATTGCCTTTCATTCCGGTTGGGGCGAGGGCTGTTATGCCTCCTACTGGGGTTATGATCAACAGGGCAATCTGGTTAGCTTAATGACGGATTTTGAATTGTTTGAGTAGACCGTTGATCCACGACTTCCAGTAAGGTTTGGATGCTGGCGTTGTGGTCTAAGAAGGAAAATAAATGTTTATACTGAAGCACCCCTTTTTGATCTAACACAAATTGGGCAGGGAGTGGCGCGCCTAATGCTTGACCTACTTGATAGAGTTTGAAAATGCCACAGCTTGGATTACTCAGTAACGGCATTTTTAAGCCTAAATCTTGAACGACAATTTTGCTTTGTCGTTCATCGGTGCTGGTGATCATTAAGACTTCTACGCCACGTTGTAGGAAGGATTCATAGTTTTCATTTAAGGCTTTAATATGGGGATAACAAAAGGGGCAATATTGTTTTTCCGTGAAAATCCGCGTAAAGGCTAAAATCACCGGGCGATCGTTTCGATAGCTAGACAACCGCAGCAATTGACCATTGGTAATATCGGGTAGTTGAAAATCAGGGGTTTTTTTTCCTAAAGCCAGATCACTTGTAGCGGGTATGGGAAGAAAGTTATTCCAAAACCGTTGATTAATTAACCCAGTAAAATCGTTGGATGTCAGCATAGTTAATTTTGTTCGTGAAATTCACCATACTGTCATGATATAGCAGGAGGCAGGAGGCAGAAGGCAGGAGGAGGAGGAAGAATGGGGGAAGAAGGAGGAAGAAGAAAAGTATTTTCCTTAGTCCCTCCTTGTCTCCTTGTCCCCTTGTTCCTCTCTTCCTCCTACCTCCTTCTGCCTCCTGCCTCCTGCCTCCTGCCTTCAATAAAAAACCTAGACGGCGGCGAAGAAAACTTTGGACTTGACGGGATCAGGAACCATTGTTTTGTCACCGGGTTGCCAACCTGCGGGGCAAACTTCATCGGGGTGCGCTTGAACGTATTGAATCGCTTGTAATGTCCGCAGGGTTTCATCAACGTTCCGACCAAAGGCAAGGTTGTTGATGGTGGCGTGTTGGATCACACCGTCTTTGTCGATGATGAACAAACCACGCAGCGCAATTCCGGCTTCGGGATCAAGAACGTTGTAAGCGGTGCTGATTTCTTTTTTCAGGTCAGCCACTAACGGATATTTCAGATCGCCAACCCCACCGGATTTGCGATCGGTTTGAATCCAAGCCAGGTGAGAAAATTCGCTATCCACAGAAACGCCGAGGATTTGGGTGTTGAGGTTGGTGAATTCGTCGGCGCGATCGCTAAAGGCTGTAATTTCAGTCGGGCAAACAAAGGTAAAGTCTAAGGGGTAGAAGAACAGAACCACATACTTACCCCGATAGTCAGACAGTTTGATGGTCTTGAATTCTTGGTCAACAACAGCCGTTGCTGTGAAATCCGGGGCAACTTGGCCAACACGCAGGCAATCTGCCATGAATAATACTCCTTAAACTGACGACGATCAAAATTCGCTCAAAAGACCAGACGCATTTTGTCTTGTGCTTTTGAAGATTTTACAATTTATTACCAATATATCATACTCGAAATGACTACATTTAGGCAAGAAAAAAAGAATACAGGAGGTAGGAGGCAGCTTTGCTGGAGGCAGAAGAAGAATTATGTTCCCCTGCTTCCTAAGATTCCCAAGATCCTCCGCTCCCTTTGTCCCCTTGTCTCCCTAATTACCTCCTGTGGCAGTGAAGTCAAGCCAAGCATCAACTCCGTTCCCAGTGACCTCTTCTACTGATGAGATGCTCATTAGCTATTTAGCCGATGAGGATATCTTTGTTAGCCCCATCGTCATTACTTGCAACGGCTCCCTGCTCCTCGCTGAAATAAAGAGAGGGATAGAATTGTAAAAATGTGGCATCATAAAAGTTATATATAACTTTTTGCGGAGCCGGATCTATAGATAGATCACTAATCGGCGTTGTGCCAAAATCTCCCACAGGAAACTTTGTTTCATAACCAGAAGGATTACCTAGAGTAAAATTACTTTCGATGAAAGTGTTGAGTGAGTTATCAAAAGCCACCATGATTTTATCCTCCAATCAGCTAGTTGAGTGAATGCCATCGATACAAATACCGAAACATAAGTCTTAATCGCCTTTTGATCAAAGCGATACAATGAGAAAGGAAGGATCTACCCTAACCGTCTCTTCCAAAACCGATCAGGCGCGATCGCTCCTACTGCGGTTCAAAAAACATCCCGATTATTCTCTTGGTTAATCTGTTCTACGATGAACTCAGTTTTGACTAAATCTGAGGGTAGATTAACGACACATAGCACATCTTAGCGTTATATGGAACGGTTGTCACTCCAATATTAGGACATTTGATAGCTTTGGGTAATTTATGGCTCTGGCTGGATTTGAACCTGCGACCTTGGGCTTATGAGTCCCCTGCTCTAACCACTGAGCTACAGAGCCGAAATTTCTTCAACAGTTTTTTAATGTAGCATAAGTCTCTCAAAAAAGTCAATAGCTGATTCATTTTTTTTTGAGAGCGATTAACCGTTGCTAATCGTTAGTAAGCAACCCGCCAACCGGGAACGGCTGACGGCTGATTACTCCTAACTGATGGTTAACAGGTGCTTGTGCTTAGTAGTCTTGAGACACCTGGGAATTCTCTTTCGGCAGTAACGCCATCGGATTAATTGCCCCTTGACCATTCGGGTGAATTTCAAAATGCAGGTGAGGCCCCGTACTGCGACCTGTACTACCCATTTCTGAAATTTGATCCCCTTGAGCGACTTGCTGCCCTTCATTGACCAGGACGCGACTATTGTGGGCATAAACCGTCAAACTGCCATCGGGATGTTCAATTTCCACGAGGTTGCCATAGCCGCCATCGTTCCATCCGGCATAGGTGACAACACCAGGAGCCGCTGCAAAAATTGGGGTTCCCACAGGCCCAGCAATATCAATGCCTCGGTGCATCCGTCCCCAACGCCAACCATAACCGGAAGTTAGAATTCCTTCGGCTGGCCAAATATAACCTGTAAACCGTAAGGAACCACTGGGTAAGTAAGCATCTGGCCCTAACAAAGGTGGGAGTTGGGGAGACACCATCCGACCTAAAGCCGGATTGTTTAAGGGATCATAAGCATTGGTTCCAATTGGCGCCGTTGCGACCACAGACTGTTTAGATTGAGGTTGAAGTTGAGAGGCTTGGTTTTGAGCAGATGTCGGCATTTGTGCCAACTGTTGAGCCGATAAACTCCCTTCTGTTTGGGTGGCTTTTTGGCGAGAATAGCCATCAGGATTAAATTCAGGATTAATCCGTTGTAAACGATGTAGAGGAGAAGTCACCGCCGAAGTTAATGCCTGGACTTCGGGTTTTTGGCTATCTTCCATTGCCACATTCATAACTTGATAGTCACTCTGGGCTCTATAGTCTTCCCGCAGTCGCTCCACTTCTGCTCTAAGACGATTGGTGTAGAGCCGACTCACAGATTCTGACTTCTGTTCAAAAACATCCTCAGCCGCGACTTTCTCAGATCCCGATAAACGATTCGACCCATCGGGAATCGGAACGGATGCGGGGTCAACAGGTAGGGGAGATTCAACAGCCTTGACATCCTGAATAGAAGCCAGTTGCTTCAGAGACAGTTTTTCTAAGGTGCTGGAAGTCGGAACCGCACTGAGGTCAGTAATCTCTTGGGCTTGAGCGTTGACATCGGAGGGAATAACAACGGGAACAACCGCTTGCGGTAATCTTGAGCCTAAAACACTAAATTCTGTTGGAGAAGAAACCGAGTTTAAAGAGCGCGAAGCCTCTAAATCGGTTGAAAACCCTTGTCCCTGAACCGTCACCGGAGTTGATAAATCCCCAGTCAAGCTACTCGCCAGTTGTTTGGGAATTTTCAAGCTTTGATTAACACTTAGCCAATTGGGATCAGTGATGCGATTGGCTTGGATAATTGCCTCAACAGAAACATTATGCAGGTGGGCAATTTTGTCTAATGTATCTCCTGAACCGACCTGATAAACCACCGAACCTTCTGTTTCGGCTGTTTCTGGAGCAATCACAAACGCTCCAGAGCTTTCTCGAGAGAGGGAGTTAGCAGAATTAAGGGGTGAAGTCTCAGAAGACGGTTGAATCGGCGAGAAAGAATTGCTCGGAACCCCGTAAGGCTCTAAAACAGTTTTCGACTGTTCTGAGGCTGGAGCGATTTCAGTCTCAGCCAAGTTAGACTCAGAATTCGGATCTGAGGAAGAGCTAGGAAACGTCGCCGATTGAGGGAACGATTCTGAAGCAGCAACAGGTGCTTGTGGCTCTGGTTGCTTTAAGGCTTCCGCACTGCTTTTATCCGGTTTAGCCAGTTCTAAATCAGCATGAGCCGGGGAATTGGCTTCATTTTCCTCTTGATTTGAACCGTTCAAGGTTCTGAGCAAAGAGGGTTGCCAATCGGAGCTAGACGGGACTCCATCCAAAGCAGAATTCTCCACGGCTTGAGAATTGGCTGCAACGGGGGATGAAGCTTGCATTGCTGGGTTGGGTTCTGGGTTGGATACCTCAACCGCAGCCACCCGATCATTTCCTTTGGGGATGAGAATACCCGATGCAATCGCTAAACCCAGAAAAGCGGCAGAGGTACGAACCTTGTAACTGCCAGAGAATACAACTTGTTGTTTGGTCTCCGCTGTTGCATTTTGAACATCAATATTATTGGTCATGGCAACAGGTTGATCATGATTTGGAACTGTTCCTTTCAAAGAACGACCTCCTATGGAGAAGCGCTGAACTGTCCTCGAACCGCTCAAGGGGTATTATCAGTGAAGCTAATCACATTGATAGATTGATTGAAATCACTGACAATGATCTTGATTAAGTCAGATTACCTTGCTTTTTCATTTTCGACAAGTTAACTGTTAATCCATAGAAAGGCAAACCCTGAAATTTAACTATGTAGCAAAAATTACAGCTTGAGGGTCGAGGAGACCTTATGGATAGGATCCCCTTACAGGAATCCAGAACAGAATCTACACCAGGTTACTCAAGAAACACAACAGGGAGCAAAATCATCTTGATCCCTGCCAAGCAAGCTCAACATCGATATCAAACTCAAGTTGAAAGATGCTTAAGTTTCCTTGCTGTGAGAATTTGAGTAACATTTACAACTAAAAAACGTCATCGGTTTAGATGACTAAAATCTATCACTATACCCAGGGACTTTCATCCGGTCATTTATAAAAAATTTTTATAAAATGAGTCCGTATTTTGTGATAAAGATTACAGGAAAAATCAATTTTAATCCAAGTAACCCAATTGTCGCCGCGCTTCAAATAAACCAATGGCCACACTGACCGACAGGTTTAAACTTCGCACCCCGGATTGAGCCATTGGAATATAAACCGTTTCTGTACAAGCCTCTAGCACTTCTGGAGGAAGTCCACGGGTTTCGCAGCCAAACAGCAACCAGTCATCGTCTTTGAACTCAAACTTGGCATAGTTGGCTTTTCCCCTGGCACTAAAGCCGATCCACCGTCCGCCTTGGTGTTGGTGGTAGCTTTGAAAGGCTGGGAAATCCAAATGATATTTCAAGGGAACATAGGGCCAATAATCTAAACCTGCTCGTTTGAGATAACGATCCGTAATTTCAAATCCTAACGGCCCAACTAAGTGCAGTTCGGTACAGGTGGCTGCACAGGTACGCGCAATATTTCCCGTATTGGGTGGAATTTCAGGCTGAACTAAGACGATGTGAGGCATGATTGATCGGAGGCAGGAGGCAGGAGGCAGGAGGCAGAAGGGAGCAGGGGAGGCGGAGGGAGCCGAGGGAGCCGAGGGAGCAGGGGGAGCGGGGGAGGCGGAGGGAGCGGAGGGAGCCGAGGGAGAGAGGGGGACAAAAGAACTATTTTTCCTTCCTTCTTCCTTCTTGCTTTTCCCTCCTGCCTCCTGCCCTCTGCCTTCTGCCTCCTTAATAACGATAGTTTTTCTTTATGTTTTGTAAAGAAAGTGAATTGATAAGATATTCTGATCAATTCCCAGGGGGTCTGATTAGGCGACTAAGGGTTGGCAAAGCTTGTCTTCAAACTCTTCTTCTTGGTGATTCATCTCTTGAATCGCTTTGATCAGAATTTGGCGAGTATCCCACCCTTGTTCAGAAAGACGCAACCACTGTTGAGCCGTACAACCTTCCCGTAAAATCTTTTTCAGGGGGGAAAGGAAACAGCTAAATCCCCGTGTTTTGGCAATAGGCCAAACCTCTTGATAAAGTTCTTCAATCCAATCTCTTGCGGAAACGAGGCGACCTTGTTTCCACTCCCGCACTTGAGCATCTAAACTATGACGAGCAACGGCAGTTTCATTTTCATCGGTGAGGGCAATTAAATCCTCCGCACGGCTTGAGGCGGGGAGTTGACTGAATTGTAAGGGATCTAAATCAGGATTTTCTAACAGTTGCCATAGCCTTGCTTCTAATAAAGCAGTTACGGCTAATAAGGCGATCGGATTCACCATTAAGTCACAGATTCTTAACTCTAATCGATTTAGATTATAAGGACGGCGATCGCCATTGGGTCGCACCGATGACCACAAATGGCGGACATTTTGCATGGTTCCCAGGCGCAGTTGTTCTTCTGTCCATTGAATAAAATGGCGATGACTTTCAAACAACGGTACCACTTCGGGGGTTTTCGGAAATAGACCCCAACGGGTCGAATGGTAGCCTGTGACTTGTTGATCCAAAAACGGAGAAGACGCACTCAAAGCTAGGTAAAGGGGGGCTTCAACTCGCACTAAACGGATGGCCCGCATTAACTGTTCGGGGTCACTGATGCCGATATTAATATGAATACTCGCCGTCACCACATGGGTTCCGTAGGTATTTTCAATGTAACTGTGGTAAGGATTTTGGGGATCGGAACGATAGAAGTGTTGACTATCGCCCAAAGATAAGGTACTTCCTGGGAGCAGGGTATAGTCTCCCAACTGTTTTAAATATTGTCGCAACACCCGCCTCGGTCGCACCAAGGCACACAATAGCCGATCATAATTACACAAGGGAGCCGTTGTATACTCCAC
>JBMDYE010000408.1:0-25853 GCA_048595135.1 Planktothrix sp.
ATCCATCCAATAACGTAGAACTTTATTACGAACAAATTGAGATGTCCGAATTGCCTCGTTGATGGCTTCGATTTGATGTGGCTTTGGCTTGACTTTATATTCTATGACAAACATTTGACACTGCTCGACCTTGTATCAAAATGCTAACATAGGATTGAGCGAATCACAACTCTACGATGAAAAGCCGTCCTCCGCTACCGCTAAAGGACGGGGCTTGCACCCAAGTCTTTGGTCAACGTTTAGCTCACTAACGGTTTACCTGCTTTGATTTAACGGAAAGGCGGAGAATACATCAAACCGCCATTATTCCAGAGCGCGTTTTGTCCACGAGGCAGTTTAAATTGGGAACCTTCACCCAAGTTCCGTTCATAAACTTCACCATAATTTCCCACTGCTTTAATCACATTCGCAGCAAAATCATTACTGAGTCCCATGCCTTGACCGAGATCACCTTCTACGCCTAAAAAGCGTTTAATCGTTGGATTTTCATTGGTTTTCATTTGATCAACATTGGTTTGGTTAATGCCTAATTCTTCCGCTTCAATTAAGGCATAAGTTGTCCATTTCACCACATCAAACCAAGCCGAATCATTATTAATGGTTACAGGGCCGAGGGGTTCCTTCGACATGGTAACATCAAGGAGAATATGCTCATCGGGGTTAGGGAGGGTACTGCGACGAGCCACGAGTTGAGATTTATCAGAGGTCATCCCTTGACAACGACCTTCTGCATAGGCAGCATAGGCGGGGTCAGCTTGTTGGAAGGTCACGGTTTCAGCCTGAACTCCGCGTTGTCGCAGCGCATCGGTTAGGTTGAGTTCCGTTGTGGTTCCCGCCTCCACACACACGGCTTTTCCTTGTAAATCTTCTAATTTGGTAATGCCACTATCTTGACGAACCATCATCCCCTGACCATCGTAGAATGTGGTGGGGGCAAACTCCAACCCAACGGAGGAGTCGCGGCTAATTGTCCAAGTGGTATTCCGCGAGAGCATATCCACTTCCCCCGCTTTTAACGCTTCAAAGCGTTCTGTCGAATCTAAGTTCCGATATTCAACGGCATTGGCATCCCCTAACACAGCAGCAGCGACGGCTTTACAGATATCAACATCAAGACCAGAATATTGACCGCTTTCATTAACAAAACTGAATCCAGGGATTTTCCCATCCACACCACAGATCAGTTTGCCACGTTGTTTAACCACATCGAGGCGACTTTGGCTTGTTCCTGCACTGGTAGCAGATGAATTACCACTTCCTGGTGAGGCTGCACTGTTGCTTCCTGTTGTTGTCCCTGATTCACAGGCGGTTAGTGGTGCAACTAAAAGTAGCGTTGCTGCTAGTAAAGAACCCCATTTGTGCATAATAGTTTTCGTTGATCGAGCGCGTATTGGATAAGCAGGTTGTACAATCCTAAGCTGTTGAGGAAACTGATTAAAACTCTGTGACCTCAAACGCCTTTTAGCTTACCTTAATCTGATCAATCTGATAAGTTTTCACGAAATTTTCTAGCCTGTTGAAGTTATCTTCAACATTTGGGTTCATCAGTGACTCAAATTTCTTCGCCCCTATTCAAGTTTTAACAGAAAACCGTGTGGGAGAAGACCAATTTGCTCATTCACTGATACAAGAACATAAGCTTAAGCCGTTGCTTCACCAACCAAACGGGCTTCTGCCATATCCCGAATTAAGGAAAGGCGAGAACAAATATAATCATTTAATAGATCGGCTTCTTTGCCATTAATTCCGGCTTCAGTTTTGACCTGTTTCACTAAGCACTGCACTAAACTAGCGTCATCAAGATCCACTAAGGTTGACGCTTGAGTGGTTTCAACCAGTGACCAAAGTTTACGGATCATTGTAGGAGTCATATACCCTCCAGTGACATAAATTTGTTAGAATTTATACAGAAAATCAACTTCTTTTCAGGGTGAACGCAGAAAGTTGTCATGACCCATCAGGGATTGACTTAATACTTTCTTTAAGTTTCTAGAATAACTGAGTTTATCAATAACAGACGGAAAAGCACACAAGATGTCACAAGAATTACAAATCTCTTAATCAACTGAATCAAAACTTGACAATTTAGAAGAAGGCAGAAGGCAGAAGGCAGAAGGCAGAAGGCAGAAGGCAGAAGGCAGGAGGCAGAAGGCAGGAGGCAGAAGGCAGAAGGCAGAAGGCAGGAGGAAGGAAGAAGAAGGAAGGAAGAAGGAAAAATTGTCCCCTTGTCCCCTTGTCCCCTTGTCCCCTTGTCTCCTTGTCTCCTTGTCTCCTTGTCCCCGCTCTTCTATTAAGGTGGAGGAACTAAGACGGTCAAAGCTTGCGGAATGACCCGAAAATGGGCGGGAGTTCGGGTTGTGATTTCTCCATCGGTGTTAATTGAATAGGGTTTGGTCGTGTACACTTCAAATTCTGAACCCTGAAGGGTTCGCACTCCGAATTCTTCCCGATGTCGTCCTGTTTTCAGACTGAGCAAAACGAACAGAACTTGCCACCAATGTTTAATTTCTAAACTATACAGATCTAATCGTTGATCATCAATGGTCGCATCATGGACAACCGACATTCCGCCCCCATAATATTTTCCATTCCCCACTGCGATTTGTAAGGTTTTGACCCGTTGTTGTTGACCATCGGCATTAATCAACGCATAAAAGGGCCGTGAAGCGAAAACGGCTTTTAGTGTTGCCACCCCATAGGCAAAAACTCCCCAGCGCTGTTTTGTTTGTTTCGTGAGTTTACGGGTAATCTTAACGCTCAACCCCATACTGGCAACATTGAAAAAATAATGGCCGTTCACTGACCCAATATCAATCGCTTGGCTATATCCCGCCGCAATCACCTGACAAGCTGCTGAAACCTCGGTGGGAATCCCCAACGTTCGTGCTAAATCATTGGCGGTTCCCAAGGGTAGAATCCCTAACGGTAATCCGGTTTCTACTAATCCACCGACTGCCAAATTTAGCGTTCCATCCCCTCCGCCGACAATGACAACATCCACTTGATTTTGGTATCGCTGCATCGTAGCCGTAAACTCATCAGGATGTTTTGGGGATTGTTGAATAATCTCAAAGCCACACGCTTTTAATTCCGTCAAAACTTGAGGTAAATTTTTTTGAGCTTGACGAGCGTGGGGATTAATTAACAGTAAGGCTGTTCTAAGCCCCGGATGCCGAGTGGAAAGCGTCATAAATCAGTCACCAGTAATCAGTAATCAGTAATCAGTAAAACAGTAATCAGTTAAGAGCGTGTAAGAGTTAACAGTTACAGGGTAGACAGTCAACAATGAGTAAATTGTTAATTGTTATATACTACTGGTCAACGATTAACCTCTAACTCCAAACTAATCACTAACAACTAATGACTACCACACTGATTACTGATTACTGATTACTGATTACTGATTCTGATGTGGGAATACCGATGCGTTTCCGCAGTGATTCAGCACGACGTTTGGCAACTTGATTATTGGGGTCAGCTTTTAAGGTTTGCTCGTAAGCTTCTAAGGCTTGCGCTGTTAGCTTTTTACGCTCGTAGGCATAACCTAAATTATTAGAAGCCATCACATAGGTTGGGTCTAATTTTAACGCTTCTTTATATTGACGAATGGCAATATCATATTGTTCTTTGGCAAAATGAGCATAGCCTAAAGCGTTATAAATTAACGCTTGATTTTCGGCGGGTTCATCTTTACCCACTTTTAACGCTTTTTGTAAGACGTTGACCGCTTGGGAGAAAAGCTTTTTATCGTTATAAATGCTTCCTAATTGATAATATTCCTGGGCTGTTCCCTGTTCTTTAGACAGTTTATTTTGTAAGTCGGATAAGGTGATTTCTACCTGACGAGTTTTAAGCACCTGACGAATTACAAAGAAAATAGCACTGGAGAGCAAAGCTAGTAAGAACAAGAGATATATAACAGCAAAATTGTTATCCATGAGCAGAAAAATGGAAGATTTATTAAATATGCAAAGGAGAAGGATAGATTCAATTCGATCCTTCACCTTAGTCTATTGATTGCATTATCTCTATTAGTTTAACAAGCGATGCACAATTTGTTAAAACTACTTAGCACTACCTTTAGCCAGTTCAACCACTTGAGCAAAGGCTTGAGGATCTAAAATCGCCAGTTGTGCTAACATTTTGCGATTCAATGCAATGTCAGCTTTTTTCATATTTCCAACTAACTGACTGTAGCTGATGCCATTCATCCGAGCCGCAGCGTTAATCCGAGTAATCCACAACCGTCTAAAATCCCGTTTGCGATTACGACGGTCACGATAAGCGTTTCTTAACGCTTGCATGACTCTCTGGTTCGCTGTACGGAAGTTAGTGGACTGAGTTCCTCTGAACCCTTTGGCAAGTTTCAGTATTTTTTTACGGCGTTTACGCGCAACATTACCGCGTTTAACTCTCATTTCGGTTTTCCTTTAATAAAATTTGCTTAGGGGTTTACAAATAAGGCAGCATCAAACGCACGTTGTTCGCTTCCCCTTCGCTGACAAGGGCCATATTCGACAGACGACGTTTACGAGCAGAACCTTTATGTTGTAATAAATGGCTTTTGAAAGCACGACGACGGGCAATTTTTCCACTCCCCGTGACCTTAAAGCGTCTAGCTGCTGATTTACGAGTTTTCAGTTTTGGCATCGGTTAGCCTAAATTCGACACAGCCTACAATTGTATCATGCTCGATCCTAATCTAACAAGAGGGCGGAGGGAGCGGAGGGAGCGGAGGAAAAAATTTACTATTGCTTTAATTCTTAATTCTTAATTCTTAATTCTTAATTCTTAATTCTTAATTCTTAATTCATTTCTTATGACTGACTTCAACAACGGTGTGGACATTGCCGCGAGGGTTGAAGTCCCCTTTGAGTTTGGCTTCTAGGGGGTCGCAGGACGCAACAAAATCATCCAAAATTTGGTTGATAGATTCTTCATGGGAAATGTAGCGATCGCGATAGCTATTAATATAAAGCTTCAACGATTTTAATTCCACAACCCGTTCATTCGGCACGTAAGTTAAATGAATCGTGGCAAAATCGGGATAACCGGAAAAGGGACATTTACAAGTAAATTCCGGTAAAGTGATGTGAACGTCATAGCGACGACCGACTCTAGGATTGGGAAAGGTGATGAGTTTTCCTTCAACAATTTCTCGTTCACCATACTTTAAAGCCTCTGTGTCAGTAGCTTCAATTTCAGTTGATTCAGCGTGTAAGTTACTCATGGGATTAGAATTTTCAGTCAATTTTTAAAGTTTAGTAAAATGAAGGTTGTTTTTTCCAAAATTTCTTGACGAAAGTCTTTGAGACTGTTCTAATGGCAGTTATTCTGAAACATAGCAAGCTAATTTTAGCTGGCTTGATCTGCCCATCTCAAGTTCAGACGTTCACCCTCAATCTCAAGTCCTATGCACAATGCTACCGCTTCAGATCAAAATCCGTCAGTGGCATCGAATAGTTACTCTCCTTCGATTCCGATTTCCATCTACCGGGAAGTAACCGCCGAGTTACAATCAACCCAGGTGCAACTGCAAGAACTCAAACTTCAGAACCACCAGTTGACCCAACAAAATCAACAGCTTCGACAAGAACTTGAGAATGTCGTACAGGCTGCCATTCAGTTGCATCAAGCCATTAATAAGGCTCAAACGGTAGGTCAGATGAGAACAACTCCCCAACCTGCAACGGTTACTAATCCGTTTAGATTGGAGATTCCGACTCAGGTGATGAGTGCTAGCTCTCCAACGTCAAGGGTTGAAGTGGCTGCTCCCATTTTACCGGAACCTCATTTTGTTCCTGAATCTAACTATAATTTCCCGACTCCTAATGAGCAACCTGTGACGCCAGAGGTGGCAGAACCTTTGTTCACTGAACAACCGGAAGCTCGACTGCGAACCCTTTCTAAATCTGAACGCTCTGAACTGAATGGGATGTGGTTAATTATATCGATTATTATAATTGTCGTGTTTGCCTTTGGTGCAGGATATTGGATTGTCCGTCCTTTATTAAATCAACAACGATAAGAAATGAATTAAGAATTAAGAATTAGGCAATCTTGCAATAGGGAAACAGCACTGATGACTGGTGACTGATGACTGGTGGCTGTCAAAAAACAATGGCGGAGGTTAGATTCTCCGCCTCGTTTAATATTTGACTCTGAAGGTTAACGCAACTCTTGAGAAGCTTAAGTCAATCAAGCTTTTGACTGTTTTAAAAGAGAAATTCCACAGAAAGAATATGTTACTTAACGGATGTCTTTAGAAAACTAAAAAGCTTTTTAAAAAGTTAAGAACATAACCCCTCTTTGCCCTGGGAATTTCTGGTCAAGAGATTAAGCTCGAATTCCAGTTTCGGCTAAAGTTGCTAAGGTTTCTTCACTGATAGAATCTGGAATTTCACTCTCTTCGAGTTCAAAACCGCGTTTAAATTCTCTGTATTTGACTTGTTTAGCTTGTAGCGCGGTTTCTAAGAATTTAATGGCTCGCTGAGGATTACCTTTTCCACAAAAGAATAAGTCAGCCGCAAAGTAGCCCAATTCAGGCCAAGTGTGTATGGCAATATGAGATTCAGCTAAAGTCGCTGTTGCAGTTACTCCGTGAGGACTAAACTGGTGTACACATAAGTCGATAAGGGTAGCCCCTCCAGCAGAAATTGCGTCAAGCATAGCGCGGCGAATGCGCTCTGGATCGTTCAGAAGTTCTGCGGGACACTGCCAAGCGTCAACGACCAGATGAGTTCCCAATTGTTTCATTCTAAGCGGTTTTACCTCCACCCTATGTGGTCCAAACCTTTTTACTATAGCACATAATTGGGGAAATTGTGCAATAGGTAGAATTATCAGTCATCAGTCACCAGTTAGAAGAAGCGGAGGGAGCGGAGGGAGCGGAGGGAGCGGAGGGAGCGGAGGGAGCAGGGGCAGAAATTTATTACCCATTGCCCATTGCGAGAGTGCCTATTCCCTATTCCCTTAATTCTTAATTCTTAATTCTTAATTCTTAATTCCTAAGAATAGGTGGCTCCGTTGGGGAGGATGGCACCTTCAAGGGTTGCGGTGTCTAGGTTCGCAACGTTGAGGGTGGCACCAATGAGGTTGGCTTCAGTGAGGTTGGCTCCGGTGAGGTTGGCTCCCTTGAGGGATGTGAGCAGAAGTCCGGCACCTTTGAGGTTGGCATGACTGAGGTTTGCCCCTCGTAAGTCGGCTTCGAGGAGAGTGGCCCCTTCTAAATTGGCACCTTCTAAGTTAGCCCCTTTGAGATTAGCTTGGCTTAAATCGGCGTGTCTTAAATCCGCTTCATCTAAAATTAATCCATTCAAATTTGCATTTTTTAAATTGGTGTCTTGCAAATTAGCACCGCTGAGTTTGGCTCCGTTTAAATTCGCTTCGCTGAAATCCGCGCCTTGTAAATCGGCTTCTGTTAAGTTGGCAACACAGAGGTTCGCGAACTGCAAACTTGCTTCACTTAAATCTGCCCCAACGAGACTCGCACCGCTGAGATTGGCTCGATTCAGATAGGCGCGTACTAATTTGACACCGTTTAAATTAGAACCACTGAGATCGGCTTCACTTAAAATAGCCCGGGTTAAATTAGCCCGACTTAAATCGGTTCCATTGAGAACAGCGCGACTTAAACTCGCCCCAACTAAAATTGCTTCACTTAGTTTAGAATGATTCAGCAAACAGGCAGAAATCAAACTGGCTGAGGTTAGATTAGCTCCCGTTAAATCAGTATGAGATAAAATTGCACTACTGAGCATCGCGCCCGTCAGGTCAGAGCCGCGTAAAATCGTATCGGTCAAACTCGCCCCTGTTAGATTGGCTTCGACTAAAACCGCCATTGATAAGTTAACTTCGCTTAAGTCGGCTCCATTCAGGTTAGCTCCAATTAATCGAGTGCGGGATAAATTAGCGCCTTGTAAGGTGGCGTTACTGAGATTAATGCGATTGAGATTAACCTCTCCCAGAGTTGCAGCCATCAGGTTCATCCCGCTAAAATTCCGTTCACCTGTGGCATATCGTGTTAAAAGTTTACTGGCACTAACAATTTCACTAGCCTTCATAAAAAAGAACAAATTACTTTTAATGTGTTAATAGTCTAAATTCACCATGAAATGCTTCTATCGCAGTTCATAGCCGTTAGGAAAAAATCAAGAATGAGATTGAGAATTTAGGAATCGGAAACTGTATCAGTCAGTTGTTAGAAACAACTGTATGAAACTCATTTCAAGTTTAATTTCCTGTTGAAAATCGAACTGTATCGGGCTTTGCTTCTGAACTTCATCCAGGGGAATTGCCGACACAGGGTTAGATTCAACTTAACTTGTATCTCCCGTCACTTGAAAATATTGTCCCATGAATCCTCTGCTTATTCCGACATCCAAATTCTGGAAATCCCGAATTGCTTCAACAGGAGAATCTCTGACCCCATACAACGGGGTGAACAACGTCTCAAACTGACACAAAAACTGAATTCCTGAACAGACCCTCAAGCATTTAGGAAGAAGTTCTGAGTGAATCAGCTTGATCTTTCTGGGGTGTTGGCTCTGGTAACTGTAGATGAATACCCTTCGGGGTTTTTCCCCCCTCAAACTTTCGTAAAGGAAGGTGATATTTTCAGAAGCGGTGAGTCTGTTAATTGGATTCACCGCCGATTGAGGAATGGCGTGATTGAGCGTGAAACTTAAATCTGATGAAATTTTCAGTAACAAATGGCGGGCTAAAGGTCTAACCCTAAGTGAACGTTTAAATCGCTGTTGATTTAGGATATTCATACCAGAAGCATTCTCAAACCCCAGTCTGCAAAACCTGCTTTTAACAAGGGTTTGGCTTAACAGGTCAGTCATTGACCCCCCGTTAACGACTAGGGCAGCGAGTTGCTGATCTTTTCACCTCGATTCGTTGCTAAAATTGCCCCTTATTTAAAGATAATAGCTTTCAGCTTCGGACGATGCAAGAGCTAGGTTTTTTAGATTCAGTCAGATTGACAGTTACTCCTCAAGCGTTCTGATTCCTCCATCAGCACCCTGAAAAACCTTGACATCTAGAATTAGGTGCGATTGTTTAGGAGTCTTTATGGAAGTTCGCGGAATCTGGCTGACCAATACGGATAGCCGAGTGTTGTATTCTCGACAAACCATTGCGGAAGCGATGGGTTTCCTCGCGGAAACCGGATTTAATGTCGTGTTCCCAGTCGTTTGGAATAAAGGAGTCACGTTGTATCGCAGCCAAGTCATGGCTCAGAACTTTGGAATTGAAATTGATTTCTATTCTAGAGGTCGTGATCCTTTGGCGGAGGTGGTGGAGGAAGCTCATCGGGTCGGTTTAAAAGTGATTCCCTGGTTTGAATATGGGTTCGCCAGTTCCTACCAACAAAATGGGGGTCGGATTATTAATACAAAACCGGGATGGGCGGGGATTAATTCCACTGGCGGTTTAGTGGTTAAAAATGGGTTTGAATGGATGAATGCCTTTGATCCGGACGTGCAGAATTTCATTATTAGCCTAGTGTTGGAAGTCGTTAGAAAGTATGATATCGATGGCATTCAAGGGGATGACCGGATGCCTGCTATGCCGTCTGAAGGAGGGTATGATCCGAAAACGGTGGCGCTGTATCGTCAAGAGTTTGGTCGTCAACCACCTGTTTATCATAAAGATCCCCAATGGGTACAATGGCGAGCGAATCTTTTAACAAAATTTTTAACCCGTTTACGTCGTGAAGTCAAAGCGATTAAACCGAATTTGATTATTTCAATGGCTCCTAGTGTTTATAAGTGGGGTTTAGATGAATATTTACAGGATTATATTGCTTGGATTGATCAAGATTTAGTTGATTTGATTCATCCTCAACTTTATCGCCGGAATTTTTGGGGGTATAAAGGATTAGTGGATCAATTGGTTGATGTTCAGTTTAGAGATTGGCAATTACCGAAACTGTCTCCCGGTATTTTAGCTAAAATTGGTTCCTATCGGATGACGAGTGATGATTTAATCAAAGCGATTGATTATAATCGCTTTAAAGGGGTGAACGGGGAAGTTTTCTTTTTCTATGAAGCCCTGAGAGAAAATAATAATGAGTTAGCAAAAACTTTAAGAAAAGGCCCCTATGCTGTCCCTGCTCGATTAAGATAGATCGAATTAAGAATTGTAGGATGGGCTCTGCCCATCAATTTTATATCCTAAATGACTCTTGACTCTTGATGGGCAAAGCCCATCCTACATAGAAATTGATTAGTTTGGGATGTTTAATGCAGCTTCTAGTTAGAATATAGGATTGATGGGCAAAGCCCATCCTACAAAGATGGTTAGAAATTTACAAGCATTGCCTTTGGTGAGTGTTGGGATTCCTACTTATAATGGGGAACGGTTTATTGCGGAGGCGATCGCAACAATTTTCGCTCAAACTTATCCTAATCTGGAATTGATTATTTGTGATGATGGCTCATCGGATCAAACGGTTGCGATCGCCCAATCTTTTCAAAAACAAGCGAATTTTCCGATTAATATTATTGTTTATTCTAATCAAGGACTGGCTCAAAATAGTAATAATTGTATTAACAATTCTCAGGGTAAATATATTAAATTATTATTCCAGGATGATTTATTAGATCCGAATTGTATTGAATTAATGGTTGAAAAAGCTGAACAAGATCCAGAGATTGGGTTAGTTTTTTCTCCTCGCTCTATGTTTTTTTCTGATCAATCTGAAATTGATGATTATTTAATGACTGTTTATCAAGAATTTAAGGATTTACATCAAGCTTGGGCAAATTTAAAATCAATTCAATGGGGACAAGAACTGTTAGCGGATTCTCATTTATTTTGTCATCCCATTAATAAAATTGGTGAACCGAGTACGGTCTTACTCAGAAAATCAGTATTTGAAACAGTTAAAGGCTTTGATCCGGAATTGAATCAATTAGTTGATTTAGATTTATGGTGGCGAATATTCAGTCATTTTAAAGTTGGGTTTGTGAATCAAACCTTATCTTATTTTAGATTGCATCGACAGCAAAAAACCTATGAAAATATGCAAAATTTAGAAGCAGCAGATGCTAATTTTTATTATAAAATTTATTTTGATCCTGATTATGATTTTTTTGCTCAATCTATTCGACATCATGCTTTACTCATTTATACCTTAGTTTTAATCGAAAATTATCATCATTCAGATTTTCAACAAAATATTTGTTTAGAAAAAATCCGTAAATTAAGATCCGAAATTGCTCAAGCTTGGTTAACGGTTCCTGTTGATCAACTAGAAAGATTAGCAAATCATGATTTTAAACGAGTGTATTGGATTTTATGCAGAAATCAAAGGTTATTTGAACCTTTAACGAAGCCCGAGGAACAATTTATTCAACAACTCAGTCAAATCCTTCAATCCGAAACGAAACCTGAGCGAATTCTTCAGCTAATTTTAGCAATGATGCTTTATCTTCCCGCAAGTCCTGTTCAACTTCAACCCTCGGTTCTTCCGATTCCTGATGGATTAGGGAAAGATATGATTAAATGGTTGAGCCGATGAGGAAAATAGTGGAAAAACCGTGAATTTTTAGGCAAAAAGTCTGGTTATGCTAAACTAATTTTAGCCTAAATCGATTGTTTTTAAATCTAAAAAATGGAGCAATAAAACGATGGCTAACTTTCTGGTTCCGAGTAATATTCCAGGGGTATTTGCACTGTTGGGAACACCCCTAGATGATAATATTTTGCTGAACCCTGGACAAGTCGCTCCTTATCGAGATGGGGTACTATTACTGGAGGGAAATGATAATTTCCAAAGTCCGACCTTTAACAACGATAATCTGTTGGTGAATGGCAATCAAGGAAATGATACCTTAGTCGGTGGAAATGGGTTTGATAGTTTCTTCGGGGGACTCGATAATGATCGGATGTTTAGCGGTGCTAATAACGATCAGATCTTTGGTAATTTAGGCAATGATTCGATGGAAGGCGGGTTAAATTCCGATACCTTATATGGCGGTCAAGGAGAGGATATTCTCAATGGCGATGAAGATGGAGATTTACTATTGGGCGATCGCGGCAATGATATTGTAGATGGAGATTTGGGAATTGATACTTTAATCGGGGGCTTAGATAACGATACGTTTGTTTTTGATCCCTTTGAAGCGAGTTTTAGGCTACGAGATGTGGATGAAATTCGCGATTTCCAAGCGGGAAATAGTCCCTTTATTGGCGATAAAATTGCCGTCCCCACCGGAACTGCCATCGATCCCAATAGTTTATTCCGCGATCGCTTTGATTTATTACCGCAAGAAAATGATGTCAATGGAGATGGTCGGAATGATATCATCATTGAATTGCTGGATGGGCGAATTTTAGGTGCGGTCATTAATGATGGATTCCTACCCAGCCAATTAACCCTCGACTTAGATTTTGTCTTTAGCAACCAATTCGACTTTTTTGGCTTTTAAATAAAACAAGAGACTGTTTATGGAACCGAGTAACAAGTTTAACGGGTTCAGTTCTCCAAAATTGGTGTTGTTAGGGATTTCTGTTCTGTTCTTATTAGCAGGAACAGCCCAAACCCAAGCCACCACAACGGCAGCCGCTATTGCTCAACTGGAAAAATTAGGCGATACTAACCGTCAGAACCGCTTAGAGGCGATCAAAACCTTAAAAAATCTGGGTTCTTCGGCAATTCCGGTGTTAGTAGAAGCGTTAACCGATGACAATGAAAATATTCGTCGAGGCGCTGCTTTTGCCTTGGGGGCGATGGGAAATGACGCAACGGATGCCGTCCCCGCTTTATTATCTGCCTTAAACGATCCGGTTCCTGCGGTTCGCATGGATGTGGGGGTCGCCCTCAAACAAATCGCGACAACCTCCCCAGAAACGTTGCAGCAAGCGGTCGGGAAGTTAACCACGGCATTGAACCATACAGAAGGGTCAGTTCGTCAGGGGGCGGCGTTTGGTTTAGGAATGTTGGGTTCGGTGGCGACGGATGCAGTTCCTAACTTAATTGCGACGTTGAAAGATACCGATGAAGAAGTCCGACTGGCGGCGGCAATTGCGTTAAAACGGATGGGAGATGCGGCAGTTCCGGCGTTAAAAGAGGCCTTGAATGATCAGGATATGGGAGTCAGGGCGAGGGCGGCTTTCGCTTTGGGGAATATTCAGGCGTCGGGAATTGCTGATGTGACGGAAGCATTGGAGAAAAGCGATCGCCAAATTCGTCAAACGGCGGCTTTAAAGCTGGATGAACTGACCGGATCTCAACTTCATGCCCAAGTTCAAAATCAACCTGGACGTCGCCCCAGAGGAAATAATCCCAGGGGGAATAGTCCCAGGGGGAATAGTCAGGATATCCGGGGAAATTTACCCGGACGACAACGCTGAGATCGGATACTCTAAACCTCACTTAGAGACGTTGCATGCAACGTCTCTACAGCCTGGGAATGCCATGAACGAGGCTCTGCCTCAGCTACGACTAAAATGATGGAATGGGAACAGGTTTATGCGGAAGCGTTAGCCTTTGAACAGGCGGGATATTGGGCGGAGGCTGAAAGCAAATATCAACAAATTCTGACATGGCAGTCAGACCGCGTTGAAGCTTGGCAAGGGTTGGGGAGAATTTATTTTTCCCAACAAAATTATGATGCCGCTTTAACTGCTTTAGAACAAGCGTTACGGTTGGATGAAACGCAAGCAATTCACTATTATTATTTAGGTTTAATTTGGGCAGAACTTGGTCAGTTTTCCGAGGCGGTTTCCGCGTATCAAACGGCGTTAGCGTTAGATCCTGAATGGGTTGAGGTTGATCTGCAACTTGGGAAGGTTTGGATGGAGTTAGGGGAGTTTGAACAGGCAGAATTTTATTATCGTTCTGCGATCGCACTCGAACCTAATCATCTACAAGCTTATTTACAGTTAGGATATTTATATTTAGGTCAAAATCAACTTCAAACCGCTTTAGAGATTATTCAAACGGCTTTAAACTTGTCTCCCCAAAATCCTGAATTATTAGAACAAGTTGGATTCATTTTAACCGCCCATCAACAACCCGATGAAGGACAGGTATATTTTGCTTTAGCTGCTTATTACCAAAAACAGTATGAAACAGCTATTCAATTTTATCAGAAGGTATTAAAAGCATCAACGATCAATCCTGAAGTTTATCTAATTTTAGGAGATTGTTATCAACAGCTTGATCAAGTTGAACAGGCTATCAAACTTTATGAAAAAGCTTTAGAATTATTTCCTGATCAAATTGAATTGTATTTAGCCTTAATTTCAGCTTGGCACAATTTCGGAGAAACTGAAACTGCGATTAAGGTGGCTGAACAAGCGGTTAAACGGTTTCCTGACCATCTGGGGTTAAAGTTTGCTAAACAACGGTTATTACCAATTATTTATGAGACGGTTTCAGAAATTGAGTTTTATCGTCAGAGATTTAGTGAAGAATTAAAGGATTTAATTGAAACGACTGATTTAGAAGATGGGGAAACAAGATGGCAAGCCTTAAATGCCATTGGGGAAGCCACAAATTTTTATCTTCAATATCAAGGGTATAACGATTTAGATTTACAACAGCAATATGGACAATTTGTGGCTAAAATTATGCAGTCAAATTATCCAGAATTATCAACGCTGTGTTTATCATCTACTCAGAAAAATAATAAAGTTAAAGTGGGTTATATTTCTCGTTATCTGAATTGGCATACCGTTGGACTTGTATTTTTAGGATGGTTGAGA
The DNA here is from genome assembly GCA_048595135.1 of Planktothrix sp. Lineage (GTDB taxonomy): Bacteria > Cyanobacteriota > Cyanobacteriia > Cyanobacteriales > Microcoleaceae > JBMDYE01. The sequence continues at coordinate 14,719 of JBMDYE010000408.1, forward strand.
GATGCCGATCATCAGCAATTTGAAATTTATTGTTATTTTACGGGGGATGATCCTGATGAATTCACGAATTTATTTAAGCTGTATAGTGATCAATTTTCTCATATTAATGGAAGCTTAGAGGAGATTATTAATACCATTAGAGGCGATGAATTAGATATTTTAGTGTATTTAGATATGGGAATGTGTCCCCAAATGATGCAACTGGCGGGGTTACGATTAGCACCCATTCAATGTGTGGCTTGGGGACATCCGATCACCACAGGTTTACCCACGATTGATTATTTTATTTCAGCAGAATTATTAGAACCTCCTGATGCTGAGTTTCATTATTCAGAACGGTTAATTTGCTTACCGAATTTAGGGATTAATTATATTAAGCCTGTTTTGCCAGAACCCAGAAAAACGAGGAATGATTTTGGGTTGAAAGAAGATAGTGTTATCTATTTATCTTGTCAATCATTATTTAAGTATTTGCCCGAATATGACTATCTATTTGCTGCGATCGCTCAACAAGTTCCTAATGCTAAATTCGTGTTTTTTTCTTCTGGAACTTCCGCCATTACCGAAAAATTTAAACGACGGTTAAAACGAACCTTTGAAGCCTTTAATTTAGACTTTCAAAATCAGGTAATCATTTTACCTAGATTAGATAAAGTGGATTATTTACAACTGAATTTGTTAGCGGATATTGGATTAGATACAATTGCATTTACCGGATTTTTAACGAGTTTAGATAGTATTGCTTGTCATCTTCCCCTCGTTACAATGCAGGGAAAATGGATGAGGAGTCGTCAAACGGCGGGAATTTTACACCGTTTGGGGATAACGGAAATTATTGCTAAGGATGAAACAGAATATATTAAAATTGCCGTTGAGTTGGGATTAAATTCAGAAAAAAGACAAGCGATGGCAGAAAAAATAAAAAATCATCAATCGATCCTGTATCAAGATAAAACCCCTTTAAAGGCATTAGAATCCTTTTATTTAAACGTTATTCATTCCGCTTAAAAAAACAGATTTTTAAGTTCTGGATAGATTGATAAAAGCACCGGAGCGTGATATAATCTATTATAAACCAACTCTACTGACTATTATCGGGTTGAGGGTTAAAGTTTAAGCTTTGTCTTCCATCTTAAGATAGATTGTTTTAAAAGTTGAAAGCAATTATTTTCAAAAAAGCGTTAATTAGACTTACAGAATTAGAGAAATTATGTAAGATATTGATTAATCCGATCTTTCTCCTAATTTCACAGCGAATCGCTCCCCTGCTTTCACTTTTATGGACTCCTCTACTCCCCGTTTACACAATAAACTATCAGCCTGGATTAAAAAGCGTTGGCTATGGGTTCCCCTTGGTTTTATCGCTTTAGTTCTAGCCCATCGGACTGCATTAATTTATCGAATTGAACCGTCGGTATCCCTGATGTTTCTTCCATCAGGGGTTGCGATCGCGTTAGGATTATTTATTGGCCCGATGGCGGCACTATTGGTGGCGATCACATCGGTTTTCATGGCTCCCAGTTGGGGGGTAGAGGGATGGACAAGCATTGCGGGATTAACCGATGGCGTTGAACCGTTGATGGCTTGGTTCCTGTACCGCTATTGCTGGAAAGGTTCGTTATCTTTAAATTCGCTCAAAGATGCCGCAGCGTTTGTGATTAGCGCGCCGATTATTGCTTGTGGAAGTTTAGCAGTTGTGGGGAGTTTAACACTAGCATTGCTAGGAAAAATGCCCTTATCCAGTTTACCGGAAGTCATCCCGAATTGGTGGGTGGGTAACGCCATTGGAACCATTGCCATCACTCCCATTGCTTTATTAATTTTAACACCCATTCTTCAGTATTGGAACTGTCTTCCCAATCCCAAAAATTCTGTCGCTCCACCTTTAGAATTCAAATGTTTACCCGAAAGAAAACAAGGGTTAGAAATTGGGTTAATTTTATTAATGAGTGCGGGAACAGCCGCTTTAGCAGTGCTGCAAACTCAAACGAGTGACTTTCGGTTTCAACAGTTTTCTTTATTAAGTTTTATTCCCTTAATTTGGGCCGCCACTCGGTTTGGCGTGCGGGGAGGAATGTTAACGGTTAGTTTTACGATTTTTACAACGTTATTCTTTTATGTATTTCTGTATCCTAGCGCCCTTGAATTGATAAAATTTCCGTTATCGGGGGAAATTCTGCATATTCACAAACTGAGTTTAATTGTGCAAGGGTTGGTAACCCTTTTAGTAGGAACAGCCATTAGTGAACAGGCGACAACCCAAGTTAAACTTGCCCTCGAACAAGTTCGGATAAAAGAGTATGAATCTCGCGCTCAACTCGGTGAGAAATTGTTAGAACTGAACGAATTATTAACAGAAGCCAATCAACAACTCTATCAAAAAAAGCAAGAATTTAGAGCCTTAGCAGAGAATTCTCCTGATATTGTAGCGCGTTTTGATCGTCAACTGTGTCATCTTTATATTAATCCAGCCATTGAAGAGGTAACGGGGTTTAAGCCAGAAGAATTAATCGGTCAAACGATTCCTAAATCATTATTTTCAGATGAATTATATCAACAATGGATAGAACGGTTAGAAACCGTATTAACCACAGGAGAAGAACAAAGTTTTGAATTTAGTTGTGTGGTGGCGGATCAAAGTACCCGATATTACCACACCCGTCAGGTTCCTGAATTTTCTGAAAATAACCGTGCGGAATCCGTATTAGTTGTAACCCGTGATATTACCTCTCTCAAAGAAGCACAAATGGCTTTAGCGAGAACAGAGGAACTCTCACGAATTGTCTTAGAAAACTTTCCCAATGGCGGGGTATTTTTATTCGATCCAGATCTACGTTATAGTCTTGCTCAAGGAACCGGATTATCACGGTTGGGAATGACTCCCGAACTGTTAGAAGGAAAAACCATTTGGGAAGTGTTCTCACCGGAAATTTGTGCAACAATAGAACCCCTTTATCGTCGCGCCTTAACGGGAAATGGCTCAGTCACAGAAGTTAATTTTAGGGATCATATCTACAAAATTCATATTCTTCCCGTAAGAAACAAACAAGGAGAAGTTTGGGCGGGAATGGTGATGACTCAGGACATTACCGAACAAAAACAAACGGAGGAAAAGCTTCAGAAAAATCAACGTTTTATTCAAAAAGTGGCTGATACGGTTCCGGGGTTATTATATGTGTACGATTTAATTGAGCAACGCAATATTTATCTAAATCATCAAGTGGCGGAACTGTTAGGATATACGCCGAATGAGATTCAGCAGATGCGAGATCAAATTTTTTCCCAATTAATGCACCCTGAAGATTTACAACGCTTACCGAGTCAACTGGAACAAATTCAACAGCTTAAAGATGGGGAAATTATTGAATTTGAATTTAGGATGCGTCACGCCAATGGAGAATGGCATTGGTTTGGCGATCGCTCCATGGTTTTTAACCGTACCGCAACAGGTTTACCCCATCAACTCTTAGGTTTAGCGCAGGATATTACCGAACGTAAACAATCAGAAATCAATTTACGATCCGCCAATGAACGGTTTAGGTTAGCGACAACGGCGGTTAACGGTTTAATTTATGATTGGGATTTACAAACTAACATTATTGAACGAACCGAAGGACTAACGAAAATGTTAGGCTATTTGCCGGAAGAAGTGGAAGCCAGCAGTGAATGGTGGTGGGAGCAAATTCATCCGGATGATCGCAATCATTTACCCAAAGATATTGCCACAACCCAAATTATTGATGATTGTTATACCTTAGAATATCGAGTTCGTAATAAATGGAATCAATATGTTTATGTTCAAGATCGCGGTTTAATTCTCCGAGATGAACAGGGAAACCCGGTGCGGGTGGTGGGAAGTAGCACCGATATTAGTGAACGCAAACAAGCCGAAGAAAAACTGCGCCAAAAACAAGCTTGGTTAGATTTAGCGCAAGAAGCCGCCAAAATCGGCAGTTTTGAATGGAATATTCAAACCAATACCAATACTTGGTCAAAAGAGTTAGAAGCGTTATATGGTTTGCAACCCGGTGAGTTTGGGGGGACTGATGAAGCTTGGCTGAGGTTGGTTCATCCTGATGATGTTGTCTCGGCAAGAAACGCTGTGATCGCAGCCTTAAAGAGCGGTGATATTTCTACGGATTTTCGCGTGATTTGGCCCGATGGCAGTATTCATTGGCTGCACGCCAGAGCCAAAGTTTTATATGATTCAGACGGAAACCCGGTGCGGATGGTGGGGGTCAATGTTGATATTAGCGATCGCAAACAAGCCGAAGCCGCCTTACAATGCAGTGAAACCCGACTGCGACGTTTGGTTGATTCTAATATTATTGGCATCATTTTTGCAGACTTCGAGGGCAATATTTTAGAAGCCAATGAAGCCTTTTTAGAATTATTAGGTTACACCAGAACCGAGTTAGAAGCAGGTGCGGTTAATTGGCGGCAATTAACACCACCCGAATATGAAGAAGTTGATAAACAATCGGTCGTTCAACTGAAAACATTCGGGGTGTGTACCCCCTTTGAAAAGGCATATTATCACAAATCAGGACAACAAATTCCGGTGTTACTCGCCGTTGCCAAATTAGAAGAAAGTCAAAACGAATGCGCTTGTTTTGTGTTAGATTTAAGAGAGCAAAAACGCATTGAAGCCGAACGCGCCGATCTCCTATGTCGGGAACAAGTGGCACGGCAACAGGCAGAAGCCGCCAGCCGGATGAAAGATGAATTTTTAGCGATTGTTTCCCATGAATTGCGATCGCCCTTGAATGGAATTTTAGGATGGTCAAGATTATTAAGAATGGGTCGGCTCAATCCTGAAAAAACGCAACAAGCCTTAGCCTCCATTGAACGCAATGCTCAAGCCCAAACCCAACTGATTGAAGATTTATTAGATATTTCTCGAATTATTCGCGGCAAAATTCGGTTATTCCCCCGTCCGATTTCGTTAATTCCGATTATTAACGCCGCCTTAGACACAGTTCGTCCCACCACCGCCACGAAGAATATTCAATTGGAAAGCTATCTTGATCTAAATGTAGCCCAAGTGTCCGGTGATCCTGAACGGTTACAGCAAGTGGTCTGGAACTTACTCTCCAATGCGGTGAAGTTCACTCCTGATAATGGAAAAGTGATCATTCGGTTGCAGCAGGTGGGGAAACAAGCTCAAATTCAAGTGGTGGATACGGGTCAAGGCATTAACCCAGAGTTCTTACCCTTCGTGTTTGATCGCTTCCGCCAAGCCGATAGTACCGCCAGCCGTACCCAAGGGGGTCTAGGACTCGGTTTAGCCATTGTTCGCAGTTTAGTAGAATTGCATGGGGGGACAGTGGGGGTGGATAGTTTAGGGAGTGGACAGGGGGCAACCTTTACGATCACTTTGCCACTTTTAGCACCGTCAGAACAAACCCCTCAGTTCGATGAGAGGTTCACCCAATCCTCTGGGTCTGGGGAAAAACTAGCGGGGTTAAAAATTCTGGTGGTGGATGACGATGAAGATGCTCGTGATTTCCTGGTGGCGGCGTTGAGTGAATATGGGGCAATTGTTCAAGCAGTGGGTTCAACGGATGAAGCACTGCAACAGTTATCGCAGATGAAACCGGATGTGCTACTAAGTGATATTGGAATGCCGGGAGAAGATGGTTATACCCTCATGCGACGAGTTCGTTCTCGATCAGCGTCCGAAGGAGGGAACATTCCCGCCGCCGCGTTGACTGCTTATGCACGGGAGGAAGACCGAGTGCAAGCATTAGAAGCAGGTTTTCAGCATCATATTCCTAAACCGATTGATCCGGTGCAATTGTTAGCGGTTGTTATTAAATTAGCAGGGAGAATTCAAAGTTGAGTCAAGGTGTTTTAGTCAATTTGCGAGAGGCGTTTTTTAACGCCCCTGGATTTTGGAATAGTCGGTTATTAGTAAAGGCGGGGAACTGGTGTAAATTAGTAGAGGGATTGGATAAAGATCAAACCGATGGTTATTCAATTTTAGGGGCATTTGTTAGCCAACTGGATCAACTGGCAGCCCAACAACCAGGATTATATTTGTTTTGTGAAAAGCGTAAACAAAAACAAGGCGTTTCTGAACGACTGTATACCTTATTTATTTTAGAACCTGATGGTAGCGTTGAGGTCTTACAAGAGTTAAAAACCGCCAGTAAAGATTGGGCTGTAGAATTATGGCCGGATATTGATGCTTATTTTGTCCGACAACAAAACACCGTTGAACAGCGACGCAAACAATTATTATTAGAAATTCAACAATTAGAATTAAAATTAAAACAACATCGCGCTGAGTTAGCGGCGTTAGAAGAATTAAGAATTAAGAATTAGGGAATAGGGAATAAGCAGACTATTTTTCCTTCCTTCTTCCTTCTTGCTTTTTCCTCCTACCTCCTGCCTCCTGCCTCCTGCCTCCTGCCTCCTTCAAAAGAAATCAGGAATAGCGGGAGTTGCGGCGGTAAATAGTTGATTGGCAATGGTTAAGGCGGTGTCTGTTGTTTCGATTTGTTGTAAGGTTTTCAGATGTTGAGGGGTTAAAAATCCCGTATAAAGAGAAGCTAAACCCCGAATATGAAGGCGAAATTCTCCTCGACCCCCTCGACTGACTTCTGCTTTTCCATTCGCCACTTTTAAGATAAAATGATCCTGATTTTCTGGGATCATCTCATCAGTAACAGATAAATGTAATTCCGTTTCAATTCCGAATGGATAAGAACGCAATTCTAAGGCTTGAATCACATTAACAATCCGTGACATCCAAATAAAATGCTTAACAATTTTAGAGGTTTGTTCGGGTAATAAAAATAATCTGGGATCAACAATGCCAGAAAACCATCGACAGTTTTTAACTTGGGAACGATGGGACGCAATAAACGAAAAAATTGATTCCGTTGCTGCGGTTGTTAGGGATGCCCAATCTCTTAAGACTAAATATAATTGATCCTGTATCTTTCGCTGTTCAAATACCAGATAACCTTCGGGTTGAGTCAAAGACCCAACCAGATACGCATACACGGGACTTTCAGCAAATGTTAACGTAGCTTTCCAAAGGGCAAAATTCCGATCTAAATAACCGTGACAGTGTTGAGCAAATTGACGATAAATATTAATAAAAACTTCGGGTTCTAATGCTGAAATTCGGTGTAGAGGAAGCAAGGGTGAACTTGGTTTGAAACTAGAAATAGGTAATTCCCAAACACAATGGGTTCCTGCTTGTTCAAAACCAACTCGACGGTATAAATATTGAGTGGCTGGATATAAAATTGCAACGGGAATTTGTTGATGATACAGTTCTTTCAGGGTTTGACTCAACAGTTCAAACGCCGCCCCTCCTCCTCGATATTCCGGCGCAATGCCAACCGCCGCCACCCCAGCCACGGGAATTAAATTTCCCCCTAACCATTGCCCCATAAAATAAAGACATAACCCGCCTGCCACCGCTTGGTTTTTGCGGATGAGGCGAAAATTGTCCAGTCCAATCACATTAGAATATTTATCCCATTCTGAGAAATTAAAACATTGACATAAAATTCGACCTAACTGTTGAGCTTCTGCGGAGTCCGTCGCATGAGCGAAATCTAGGGATGAGGTCATAGATGGGTGGGGATGGGTTGAACTTTGTCCCCAATAGAAATACCACAGTTACTTAGAACAAGCAACTGTGGCAAGATCAGTTATCAGTTATCAGTAATTACTTATCTTAGCACTGATTATCGATTTTGATCAAGGGTTAGTGATTTTCTGATTAGGCATTTTTGTTGGGTTCGGTTAAACTAACTTTAACCACCCGATGTTGGGCTTCTGCCACTTTCGGTAAGGTCAAGGTTAGAATGCCATGATTGAATTCAGCTTTCGCTTGATCATTTTGAACCGGAACAGGTAATTTAATGGTGCGTTCAAATCTTCCATAGCGGAATTCAGAATGGTAGAAACCTTTTTCTTGGCTTTCATTTTGATAGCGATGTTCCCCTTTAATCGTCACCGCATCACGAGTGACACTAATATCTAAATCTTTAGCTTCTACCCCAGGAACTTCAGCCCGTAACGTTAGATTTTCTTCACCGTCTGTCAGTTCAATGGCGGGTTTAAACGTTATTTGAGGAATCCCGTTTATTCCTGAAACTTCGTCAAACATTTGATCCATTTGACGACGGAGTTGTTCAATTTCTCCAAAGGGCTGCCAACGAATTAAAGGCATAAATCAAACACCTCTCTTAAACTGTATAAGGATTAAATTTAATGAAAAAAATTGTGGATCGAATCAGGTTTTGTTTCCGATTGCAACCGGGCTTTTTGGCTTTACCTTGATGATAGCGAAGTCAAAAATCTGTTGAGGGGGAAAAACCGAAATTTGTCTGGGGTGGTTTTCCGAATATTTTCTTAAGCTTTAGTCACAATCCCCCTGGATGAAGAAGGCTATAGTACAATCGAGGGGTCAAAGTTTTACCCTGGCTTCTTGAATGTCTTCTTCCTACCTCGAACAAGAAATTTATGCTCAACCCCAGGTACTACACCAACTGTTCACCTCGGAACAAAATATTATTCAACGGTTAGCACAAACCCTAAAAGAACGTCAGATTTCACAAGTTGTGATTACCGCTAGGGGAAGTAGTGATAATGCGGCTCGGTATGCCAAATATCTATTCGGCGCTATGAATGGGTTTTTAGTCACCTTAGCAGCCCCCAGTTTATATAGTATTTATCAGCAACCCCCCCAATTAAAAAATACATTCGTTTTAGGCATTAGCCAAAGTGGTAAAAGTCCTGATTTAGTTTCTGTTTTAGCCGAAGCCCGCCGTCAAAATGTTTTAACCGCAGCCATTACGAATTTTCCCCATTCTCCCCTCGCTGAACAAGCGGATTTTGTGATTAACTTAAATGCCGGGGTAGAACGATCTGTGGCGGCGACAAAAACCTATACCAGTGAATTAATGGCGATCGCCCTTTTAAGTGCCTTCCTTTCAACCGATCCCTCCTTATTAAAAATTGTACAAACTGTTCCAGTTTGGGTTGAAACTGCGTTAAATTTAAACCAAAAAATTCATCAACTCGTTGAACGCTATCGCTACATGAAACAATGTGTAGTGATTGGTCGAGGCTATAACTATGCAACAGCGTTTGAACTGGCTTTAAAACTAAAAGAATTAACCTATACCATTGTTGAACCCTATAGCAGTGCTGATTTTTTGCATGGCCCCTTAGCCATTATTGAACCAGGATTTCCAGTCTTGATGATTGCCCCATCGGGAATGGTATTACCGGAAATGCAACAATTAATGCAAGTTTTAAAAGAGCGAGGGGCAGAATTAATTACAATTAGTAATGATAAAACCACATTAAAAGCGGCTCAAACTCCGTTGAGTTTACCAACCAATATTCCCGAATGGATTTCTCCGATTGTGGCAATTATTCCGGGTCAACTGTTTGCCTTTAATTTAGCTCTGACGCGCAATTATAATGTTGATCAACCGAGGGGACTGCAAAAAATAACAGAAACTCGCTAGGAACCAAGGGCTAAAACTACGATGAATCATTCGTAAATTCCGTACCTAAGACTTACTGTGTCACCATTAAAAAAACGTTACATTATAAGTAATAGAAGGCAGGAGGCAGTATGAGGGAGGCAGAAGGTGGATAGGGGTCAATAATTCTCCTGTTCCTTGTTCCCTGTTAAGCTGTTCCCTCTGAATTCTCTATTTGAGAGATGCGTATATGTTCAAAAAACTCTTTTTAATCGTCAAACCGCTTTTAAAACCCTTAGCCGCCCTGGGTCTGGCTGGTGTGTTATTTTTCAGTCAAGTGGATGGTGCGTTAGCCGCCAGAACCGGAGGACGCATTGGCGGTGGTTCCTTCAGAACGCCTTCCAGTCGTGTCTATACCCCCAGTCCGGGTGGGGGTTATCGAGGCGGTGGCTACTACGGAGGCGGTGGTTTTGGTTTCCCCTTCCTGATTCCCTTCTTCGGGTTTGGGGGTGGGGGGTTATTCTCCCTCCTGATTTTTATCGCCGTGACCGGATTTATTTTCAGAAGTTTTCGGTCGATCGCAGGGGGAGGCGATGAACTAATATCCGGTGGTAGCAACCCAACGGTATCCGTCGCCCGTGTGCAAGTGGGGTTAATGGCCCAAGCTCGGAATTTACAAGCAGATTTAGACCGGATGGCGCAAATGGCCGATACAGGTTCCGCCCAAGGTCGCGCCCAAGTGTTACAAGAAGCTACCCTGTCCTTATTACGTCATCCTGAATATTGGGTCTATGGTTCCTCGCAGTCGGAACAAACAGGTGTTAATTCCGCAGAAGCCAAATTCAATCAATGGACAATTGCAGAACGCAGCAAATTTACCGAAGAAACTCTTTCTAATGTTAACAATCAATTAATTGGTGGTCTGAATCCTGCACTAGAAGGAGGTAACGGTTCTTTAGTCAGTCAAACTGGGGAATTAGCCACAACGGAAAATGAATATATTGTTGTGACGTTAGTGGTGGGTGCGTTAGGAAAAATTGAACTCCCCAAAGTCAATAGTCCTGAAACCTTACGTCAAGCCTTAAGTCGTTTAGGGTCGATTGGTAGCGAACAATTATTAGCAGTGGAAATTCTCTGGACTCCGCAAGCGAGTGGAGATACTCTCAGCACGGATGATATGTTAGCTTACTACCCGAATTTAAACTTAGTTTAATTGATTCTTTAGGTGGGCAATGCCCACCTTTTTTAGTAGGATGGGCTCTGCCCATCAATGTCTAATATTTCCGGTTTAAAATCAAGAATGGATCATTTCACCTTAGTTATTGACCGCAGAATTCTCGACTGGTTAGCCGTATTCGGATATTTGAGTCTCCTATTTTTTGTCGTTTGGCAAGTTTTGAATACAAAAAAGAAAAGCGATAATGACTGAGATTCCCCAGGATATTCTTCAGAAAATTCAAGAAGTTAAAGCGAATCAATTCAAAGAATTAGATATAAACTATTTGGGTTATGATGATCTTGAATTGCCTTCTGAACTTCTACTTGAAATTTGTAGCTTCACTTGGTTAGAAGTATTGCGTTTATCAACATGGATGATTTCTAATTTGCCCGATACAATTTCTCAATTGCAAAATTTGAAAGAACTAGATTTAACTGACAATCAACTGACCGAAATAC
>JBMDYE010000409.1:0-3253 GCA_048595135.1 Planktothrix sp.
GACTTTCAAATAATGGCACCACTTCAGGGGTTTTGGGAAACAGACCCCAACGGGTGGAATGATAGCCTGTGACTTGCTGATCCAAAAATGGAGAAGAGGCGCTCAACGCCAGATAAAGGGGGGCTTCAACTCGAACTAAACGAATCGCCCGCATTAACTGTTCAGGGTCACTGATGCCTATATTAATATGAATACTCGCCGTGACTACATTCGTCCCGTAGGTATTTTCAATATAGCTGTGGTAAGGATTTTGAGGATCGGAACGGTAGAAGTGTTGACTATCGCCCAAGGATAAGGTACTTCCTGGAAGCAGGGTATAGTCTCCCAACTGTTTTAAATATTGTCGCAACACTCGCCGAGGTCGCACCAACGCACACAATAGCCGATCATAACTACACAAGGGAGCCGTTGTATACTCCACATTCCGGCTATCTGGCTCTCGAACAAACCCCTCTAAATTAGCTACAATTTGATCCGAAAGTCCCACAATATCGCCTTGGGGAGTTCCGGTGTACATCTCAACTTCAAAACCTTTGGATAAGAGCATCGTCGTTCCTTACTGAGCAGTGAGGATCAGGGAATAAAATCCAACTGGAGTGGATCATCTCCCCTAGAATCGAGAGCAACAAAACAAGCGTTAAAACCTGGAAAGTTAAGCTCAACTTTTTTCAATTTTAAAGCTTAAGTCTGCTGAATTGGGAGGTGAGAAAATAATATCCATTTTTTATCCTAACACGGATTCTGACCCCCAAGGAAAGATACTCTCCGGGTCGCTGGCATTAAAGACATAATCATAGTCAAACTCAAAAGCTCGGCTATGACGAGTTAGGGAAAATCCACAGGCTATGACTTGAGTTGTCGTGAAAGTTGCCATTACTAATTCACTTAATTTTTTAGATTTGATTTCTGGTTTTTGAACATAAAAATCCCGTTTTGCAAAAAAAACTCGTTCATCTTTCGGAACAATAATTCCGTTCACTCGATGGGCGTGCTGAATCGGTTTAATGTAAGCCTTGATAAAATAATCCTGATTTTTTTGAAGTCGAGATAACCGTTCATGTTGTAACCAACTCATTTGGAACATGAGTTTGATGACTTCAAAGCCTAAAATATAACTAAAAACGTTATCTTTATCTTTCGGACTTAAGGCTAATTTTAAAGCCGATTCTAAATAGCGATCCGGTTTACATCGAGCATCTTGGGCGGAATGAATATAAAACTGTCGAATATAACTTCGCAATACCGATTCATTTAAGGGTTTTTTAATCCCAAAACCACTGATATATTGTTTGATCCGTTGTTGAGTGTCAATATCTTCGATCATTTTCGCCATTAACCCATCGGCGGTATATTCATCTAAAAATTCCGCCTGTTTTTCGGGTGAAGAGGCGCATAAGATATAACATAAAGAAAGCACATAACGTCTTTGGTTCCAAGGTAAGCTTTCTGCCCAATTTTGTACCTCTAAGGGTAGCTTTTCAAATAAATGATTGCTTTTCATTAGGTAGAAAACATCGTCTTCTTGCTCATCGTATTCCATACCTATCCCCTCTTAATCGCCTCAATTCAAAAATCAGTCTAAATAAAATATTGCGTTCTCTCTCTCCCAGATTCAAACGTTTGAACCTGAATCCTCCTGTGTAGAATTAACAAAGAATAGCTGATATTGATCAAAATCTCAACTGAATCGCCGTTCAAATTCAATTCGCAATGTTTAATTGTAAAGGAGTGGCGTTCCTTTGAATGTTTCTAGAACACAATCTTAAGCTAATAATTCCTTTCAAACCGATTCAGTTAATACGCTCATCTACTTAAGTGATTGAAATCACAGGTAAATTTTGATTTGGATCACGGAGAATGGCCCCCAAGCTCACTCGAACTCTTTGCTAACGTCACTGAAGCCTCTTTGATTTTATTGCATCATAAGGATAGAGTTGCACAGTATCCTACTGATTATTATCGCATTATTAGGGCAGTAATTAGGGATGGTAGTACAACGCTTTGACCCATAACTCGATACTTTGGGGTTTGAACTCAGTTAGTTTCTTGAGTTCGCTTTTTGAATTTAGGTGTAATCTCTGTATTAATTTGCCAACTTTGACTGAATTAGAGTTGAGTTAGGATACTCAATTATGTTTAATGCAACCCAGATCCTCATTGATGAATTTGTTAAATATTTGATGGAAGGATACCGCCGCAATTATGGGGGGTATAAGTCGGATTATGCAGAAATTATTGCTTGGTCAGGGAGTATGGCATTAGAAAATATTGCTAATAGTGATGCTCTTTATCACAATGTTGAACATACGATTTTAGTGACGTTAGTTGGGCAAGAAATTCTCCGGGGTAAACATATTCGCCAGGGAGGTGTTTCTTGCGAAGATTGGCTCCATTTTATGATTTCTCTACTGTGTCATGATATTGGTTATGTTAAGGGGGTTTGTCGTCAAGATCAAGATTATTTGGGATTGTATGCGACTGGCGTAGATGATCAAATGATTTCTCTTCCTGCGGGTTCAACGGACGCGCGTTTAACACCTTATCATGTTGATCGAGGTAAACTTTATATTGAAGAACGGTTTGGCGGACATAAACTGATTGATGCGGAACAAATTAAACAAAATATTGAGTTAACTCGCTTTCCAGTTCCCAATGGAGAAGCTCATCAAGATACGGTTAATTATCCGGGTTTAGTTCGCGCCGCCGATTTAATTGGTCAGTTAAGTGATCCTCGGTATTTACAAAAAATTTCTGCCTTATTTTATGAATTTGAAGAAACGGGACAGAATCAAATTTTAGGGTATAAAACCCCAGGAGATCTGAGACAAGGATATCCGAAGTTTTATTGGAATGTGGTTTATCCTTATATTAAGGATGGGTTGGCATATTTACAGTTAACTCAAGAAGGAAAACAATTCACGGCTAACCTGTATTCTAATGTATTTCGGGTTGAACATTCAGACGTTGAATTAGAAACAATGGTGTTAGTTCAGTAATGAGTAATCAGTCGTAGGGGCGAAGCATTCGGTAGGTAGGGGCGAAGCATTCGGTAGGTAGGGGCGAAGCATTCGGCAAGTAAGCTATCGGTTTTTCTCCTAGATTACTGCCCGAAAGATCCGCCCCTACATCGGTTTTTCTCCTAGATTACTGCCCGAAAGATCCGCCCCTACATCGGTTTTTCTCCTAAATTTCTGCCCGAATGCTTCGCCTAACGGCAGGCTCCGCCAACGCCCCTACGACTGATTACTGATTA
>JBMDYE010000410.1:0-4833 GCA_048595135.1 Planktothrix sp.
GATGGGCTATGCCCATCAAAACTATTTCTCTTTTTAAATAGGCTTTTTCAAAAACAACAATTTTTTTATAGGATCAATAATTTAGAATCAGCCTTTGCTCAATCAAAACCTTTTATATTCATTCATCAAGAATAAGACAGTAGAAATTAATAGTTTTATAAATAATGATGGGCAGAGCCCATCCTACTAACAATCAATGGTTAGTAATTCATTTAATTCTATAATATTACCATCGGGATCTTTTGTAAATAAAGCCGGACGACCAGAAGCACTCATTTGCACGGGATAATGATTAGCAATTAACTGTTGTTTAGTGGCTTCTAAATTCTCAACAGAAAAAGCTAAATGTCGATTTCTTCCCCATTTTTCCTCATTCACTTGATCAGAAATCACTTCTGCTGATTGAATTAAATGAATTTGAAAAGTACCAACTTGATACCAAATCCCCGGAAAACCCAGGGGACGTTCAGCTTTCGGTAGCCCTAAAACGCCCCCATAAAACTGTTCAGCTTTTGCTAAATCAGATACTAAAATGGCAGCATGGAGAGATTGGGTAATTTTCATCGAAGTTTGACTCAATTGTGTACTTAGCAAATACAAAATCTCTCCTGCTCACCTTGTTAAAACATCAGATGATCAAGGAGAGTTAGGAGGAAGATCAACCTTTATTTTAGAGGAAAAAACAGTTTTAATTTAATTTTTAAACAGTAACCGACCGTTCTCGGCGGTGACAAACTCCAATACTTTATGCTGAAGTTCCGTTTCAATTTCTTCGCGACTAACAGGTTGAGGATAGGTTGCCAAAATATCCGCAATTTCTCGCACACAAGCGCCCAAACGTTGAATATGTTGAGACGTAATTTGGCTTTCAGACACAATTGCAGCCTCAACAACAGGTTGGGGTTTCGAGGCAGAACCCTCAACCACACAAGTTCCTCCATTACAATCTAAATGGAGTTCGTGTTGATAATGGGTAGGAATTGCCCAACCTCGTTGTCCGGCGTGTTCGTGACCTAGCTTTTCATTTTCCATATATTCGCTAGGTGATTCAAAACGGTGTTCATGCCAGTAAGGGACAGTAAAATAACCGAAGGATTTGCGATATTCATCGGAATCTACGATTTCAGACACCATGGCGCCCACCCCATGACGCACTAAAATTTCATCCCATTTATGAATTTCTTCGTTATTTTTGGGGGCGCGACCCAAGAAATGTTTACAAGCATTTTCAATGAACTTGACATTGGAACTATTTTCATAAAAATGCTCTAAATAAAGGGGACGTACTGCTAAACTTTTCAGAAAGTGGCGAATTCCAATTTTACCCTTAATAAAATCCCGTTCTAAATCAGCTAATTGCTTCCGTTCAAATTCATAGGGTTGACGTTCTAAAACTTGTTGATAAATTTGTCTTAAAACAATTTCTCGTTCTTCAGGAGAAGCATTGTGGCGGGTTGTAATTCGTTCAGTTAAGACCATATTATTTGAACTCCTACGGGCAGGAAAGACTCTCAGTAACCAGAAAATGAAGTATTAAAAGCACCCTGATCAGAATGAGTTTGGTTAACGATACTATCGATTAAACCGAACTCCGTTGAACCGTTGCCATCAGTTTTGGCGGCGTATCTAATACTTCTAAAACAATATCCATGTAGGGTTTCAACAATTGATTGCAAACGCTGGGTAATTGTTCGTTTAAGGTTTCTTGGAGATAAGTATAAGCTTGTAGGCACTGGGTATTTTTTTCGTGGGCTGCTAAAATATTAGCTAGCCACAACATTAGGGATTCTTTGAAAAACAGCGGATCATCACGTAACAGAGCAGCAGACATCAAACACATCGTCATCGACATATCATACACACACCGTTTAGAGTGTTTTTGCATGATTTCCGGATGGGAAAGCATGAATTTTTTGAGGCTTTGCTTGATTAACCCGGCTGATTTTGCTCTCAAAATTTCATAGGTTTTTGTTCGTGCATTTAAGGTTTGCACGTATTGGTGAAACGGTTTGAGTTCCGCATTGGTCAAATACCGTCCGTCACAATGGGTGACTAACTGATCCCATGATAAATTAATAGTTGTCATTGGCAAGTCCTATAACTAACGCTGTTCTACAATTTCATCGGATTGAAAATGCCATCCAAGTCGAGAAATTAATGCTATTCATAACATAAATCAATTATTTTACTTTGTCACGCAACGGGCATTCTACGGACAACTTTGAAATAAATTGAATACTTGTCCACTTCTTATTCTCTCATAACATTTCAAGGGGTGGGATTTAAGTTTAATAAAACGTTAGATATGATTATTATTCAGCCTGCTACTCAAGACGGAATAAGCATATTAACTACTTTTTGTCAAGTGTATATAAACGATCTGTTGAGAGCATCAGTCTCACCTACTCTCGAATCTAGACCACGTTACCCTTTTAGAAGAGAGGGAAAGGGGAGCGGGGGAGCAGAGGGAGCAGAGGGAGCAGAGGGAGCGGGGGGAGTAATTTATTATTCCCTATTTCCTATTCTCTATTCCCTATTCCCTGTTCCCTGTTCCCGACTTTTGAAATCAATTTCTAAGTAACAACAATGAGTATAAAAGACAAACCTAAATTTCCGAGAAATCTTCCAATTGGAACCATTTTGTTTTGGTTGGGAGTCGTGTTTTTAGTGATTAATTTAACCGTTCCTGGATTGTTTGGCGGACAACAAATTCCTCGTGTTCCTTATAGCTTATTTATTGAACAAGTGGAAGATGGGCAAGTGTCCCAAGTTTATCTCAGTCAAGATCAAATTCGCTATTTAGTCAAAGGAGAACAAGATCAACAGGGACAAATCCTATCAACGACCCCAATTTTTGATATGGATTTGCCCAAACGATTAGAAGCCAAAGGCGTTGAATTTGCCGCTGCTCCTCCTCCTCGAAATACCTGGTTTTCGAGTTTAATTGGTTGGGTGGTTCCGCCCTTAATTTTTGTGGGAATTTGGGTTGCTGTCGGACAATTTTTACAAAGTCGTGGTGGTGGAATTGGTGGCCCTCAAGGCGCGCTTTCCATTAGTAAAAGTAAAGCCAAAGTTTATGTTGAAAATGAAGCAACTAGAACCACGTTTAAAGATGTGGCTGGAGTGGAAGAAGCCAAAACTGAATTAGAAGAAGTTGTGGAATTTTTAAAGAGTCCTCAACGGTTTACTGCCATTGGAGCAAGAATTCCCAAAGGCGTGTTATTAGTCGGCCCTCCAGGAACCGGAAAAACCTTACTCGCAAAAGCCGTTGCGGGAGAAGCGGGTGTTCCGTTTTTTAGCATTTCTGGTTCAGAATTTGTAGAATTATTCGTCGGTGCAGGCGCCGCGCGAGTTCGAGATTTATTTGAACAAGCGAAAAAGAAAGCCCCTTGTATCATCTTTATTGATGAATTAGATGCCATTGGAAAATCACGAGCCAGTGGCGGAATGTATGGGGGAAATGATGAACGAGAACAAACCCTCAACCAGTTATTAACCGAGATGGATGGTTTTGCGGCTGGACAAGCAACGGTGATTGTTTTAGCCGCTACAAACCGCCCCGAAACATTAGATCCGGCGTTACTGCGTCCCGGTCGATTTGATCGGCAAGTTTTAGTTGATCGTCCTGACTTAGCAGGTCGGTTGAAAATATTAGAAATTTATGCTCAAAAAGTCAAATTAGGAACCGATGTGGATTTAAAAGCGATCGCCACTCGAACCCCTGGTTTTGCGGGCGCAGATTTAGCC
Organism: Planktothrix sp.; assembly: GCA_048595135.1. GTDB lineage: Bacteria > Cyanobacteriota > Cyanobacteriia > Cyanobacteriales > Microcoleaceae > JBMDYE01. The sequence continues at coordinate 3,748 of JBMDYE010000410.1, forward strand.
AATTTAGTCAATGAAGCCGCCTTATTAGCGGCAAGAAATAAACGGGAATCTGTCGCTCAAGAAGACTTTGCCGAAGCCATTGAACGGGTGATTGCCGGATTAGAAAAGAAAAGCCGAGTTCTCAACGAAAAAGAGAAGAAAATTGTCGCTTATCATGAAGTCGGTCATGCCATTGTTGGCGCGGCAGTTTCTGGTCAAAATCAAGTCTCTAAAATCTCAATTATTCCGCGCGGTATGGCAGCATTAGGCTATACCTTGCAAATGCCAACGGAAGATCGATTCTTACTCAGTGATGAAGAAATGCGGGCGGAAATTGCTACCTTATTAGGAGGACGTTCTGCTGAAGAAATTATCTTCGGAAGTATCACCACTGGGGCGGCAAATGATCTGCAACGGGCGACTGATTTAGCCGAACGCATGGTCACCACTTATGGCATGAGTAAAGTATTAGGGCCGTTAGCCTATGAAAAAGGACAACAAAACAGTTTCCTCGGCGATAATATGATGATGAATCCTCGCCGTTATGTCAGTGACGATACGGCAAAAGCCATCGATGAGGAAGTCAAAGAAATTGTTGAATCTGCCCATCAAACAGCCCTGGCTATCCTGACTCAAAATAAAGATTTAATGGAAAGTATTGCTCAAAAAATCTTGCAAACCGAGGTCATAGAAGGGGATGAACTGCAAAACTTGTTAAATCAAGTTAAGTATGAAGGCAAAGTTCCCACAGCGATCGCATAATTGATCTCATCCCCTAGCAATAGAGCAGGGGGAGAAATTTGTGTTCTATTACCTATTCCTTGTTCTCCTCGTTCCCAGGCGGTCGCCTGGGAACGCATTTCAGAGGCTCTGCCTCTGTCTACCTCAAACTAGGAAAGGCGGTGGTAGAGCCACCTAAAAATCATTTCTAGGTTGAACCTAGAAACGAGATTAAGTGCTAAGTACAATTCTTAATTCTTAATTCGTTCTTATGTCTATTAAAAAAAAGCCTAAATTTCCTAAATCTCAACAAATTGGTAATGTATTATTAATTTTAGCGGGCGTTATTTTACTCGGAAATTGGATTGTTCCACAATTTCTTCGTCC
>JBMDYE010000411.1:0-16565 GCA_048595135.1 Planktothrix sp.
GGGGACAAGGGGAAGGGGGGACAAGGGGACAAGGAGAAAATGCGTTGTTAATTACTGATTACTGATTACTGATTACTGATTACTGATTTGAGGTTTGATTTTGTAATTGCGATAACGGTAGTAATCTTTGAGAATGCGATCGTGATCGAAACATAAATTTTGGGGAATTTGCCAAGGTTCAAAAATCCTGACTGTTTTAGCATCATCTGCCGCTTGGGGTTCTCCGGTTGCAGTGGCTAAAAATACAACACTGAGGGTATGTTGACGGGGATCTCGATTCGGATCAGAATAAACATAAAATTGTTCAATTAATTCCACCTCTAATCCGGTTTCTTCTTGCGCTTCTCGCTTCGCAGCAGTTTCTACGGATTCGCCATAATCCACAAATCCCCCAGGAATTGCCCATCCTAAAGGCGGATTTTTCCGTTCTATTAATAGAATCGGTCTATTGGGTCGATCAATTAATTCAATAATAATATCAACGGTTGGTGTCGGATTTCGATAAGCCATAGTAGAAGAATTAAGAATTAAGAATTAAGAATTAAGAATAGGCACTCTTGCAATGGGCACTCTTGCAATAGGAGGGAATAGGGAAGAAGCACGCTCTGACTGATGACTGGTGACTGGTGACTGGTGACTGGTGACTGGTGACTGGTGACTGATTAATTCATGGAATTCACTTTAGGTTTTAAGATAGAAGGAATTTGGTCTAAAATTTTGGCTGTAACTTCTTCAGGTTGACTCCCTAAATTAACTTGAATTTCTAGATCTCCTTGAGCATAAAGATGTTTTCGCTGTTCGAGTAAATTTTGCAGTTGACCCAAGGGATCGGGATGTTGTAATAACGGTCGAGTTGTATCTTCTTTTAATCGATTATAGAGTTCTTCTACCGGAACATTTAACCAAACAATAATTCCATGTCGCAAATAACTCCAATTCATTGATCGTAAAACAATTCCGCCTCCAGTGGCAATAACTAAGTGTTGATAAGCACAAACTTGGGATAACACTTTGGATTCTAACTCCCTAAAACTGTCTTCCCCTTCTTGAGCAAAAATATTAGAAATTGATTGACCTGCTATTTTTGTAATTAAATCATCCGTATCTAAAAATTTATATCCTAATTCTTTTGCTAACCCTTGACCAACGGTGGTTTTACCAGCCCCCATCATGCCAATTAAGTAAATATTAATTCCGTTTAATTGTTGTTTGTTCACAATCTTAACCTAAATCAGTAATCAGTAATCAGTAATCAGTAATCAGTAATCAGTAATCAGTAATCAGTAATCAGTAATCAGTAATCAGTAATCAGTAATCAGTAATCAGTAATCAGTAGTCAGTAATCAGTAATCAGTAATCAGTGTTTCTTATCTCTTCCCTATTGCCCATTTTCTTAATTCTTAATTCTGATCCTTCGCTCCGCTCAGGACGCTACGCGATTCTTAATTCTTAATTCTTAATTCTTAATTCTTATTTTCGTTCATGCACATCATCATCGTCGTCTAATCCCCAATCTTCATCATCATCATCGGCATTATTTTGTTGGAATTCGCTATCATCTTGAATGCGAGTCGGGGGAGAGGAAGCAGGCGGCGGAGTAATAATCCGATAATTTGCATCATAAATGGTTTCGGTTTTACCCACTCCTGTAGTATTGGGTTCTCGATAACCATAGGAATAAACGGAACCTGACCAAGATTCAGATTGGGGTTTTTGTTCCGTTTCATAAATGGGTGGCGGAGATGGTTTGAAATTCTCTCGATTTTGTTCTGAATTATCCCATTGTTCTTCCCCTAAAACCGAACTTTTCGGTGAAGAACTAGAGGATTTTGAGGTTGTTACATCCTCTAAACTTTGATCTTCCCAAGCTGGATTAAACGGTTTAACTTCTGTTTCCCAATCGTCCTCTTGTATTGTTGTTTTGGGAGATTCAGAAGCGGAATTTTTAACAGAACTAGAGGCGGTATAACTGGAGCGTTGGGACGATTCAGAAGCCGGATCATAACCCCAAGAGGAAGCACTAGACGGTTCTACTGGAGGTTTAGGAGAACGGGAGGATTGCGGTTGACGTTGGGGTTGGTGTCCGACAGAAGATTGAGAAACATTAAATAAACTAGCAATTAATCCATAAGTTAACATTCCGGCAAACATTGCCCCTAAAATCCAAACGGAAAGGGGTAAACTCGGTAAGGCACTTCCTAAAAAAATTAAGGATATAGATGGCGATAAATTTTGAATCATAAAAATCGCCAACCCGCCGACAATTACCAGAAAAGTAATCAGTTGTGTGATCGACATGGGGAAGAATTAAGAATTAAGAATTAAGAATTAAGAATTAAGAATTAAGAATTAAGAATTACTAGACTACTCTTTCTTCCTTATTCTTTATTCCTCTTTCCTTTTTTCTTATTCTATAGCACTACGCAAAGCGGAAACACGGAACAGGGAACAGGGGACAAGGGGAAGGGAAGATAAGGAGACTATTTTTCCTTCCTTCTTCCTTCTGGCTTTGTCCTTCTGCCTCCTGCCTCCTGCCTCCTTAAGGATAATAGGGTTCGTCGTGGTCGTCTAACGCTTCACTTCCGCCACCGACAGCGACTAAATCAATTTGCTGACGGTAGTAGTCCACACTTTTAACTTGAACTTCGACAAAATCTCCTAAACTGTATTGATTGCGGTTTTTCCGACCCACTAACGTTTGTTGACGAGAACGGTATTCATACCAATCATCTTTGAGGGAGGAGACATGAACGAGTCCTTCTACCCGCAAGGTTGTTCCCCCTGGAGACTGGACTTCAATTTCCACAAAGAACCCATAGGACTGTACTCCAGTAATTAACCCCGTGAAGGTTTGACCCGTGCGTTCTTTCATAAACCCGGTTTTCTTGAGTCCTTCCAGGTCTTCTTCTGCATCCACTGCGACGCTTTCCCGTTCACTCAGATGGACAACTAACTGGGTAAATTGACTTTCTAATTCATGCTGAATTTCGGGGGGAAGCACGTTCCAGCCAATTTTGCCATGACAGGACGAATGACCCAAATCAACCCGATCTTTGGCCCGGGTCGAACGGCGATCGCGTCCTTCCTCAAACACGGTTTTGAGAACCCGTAAAATTTGTAAATCACAATAACGGGATAACGGCGAGGTGCAATGGGTATAACAGGGAAGCGCTAACCCAAAATGCAGTTTGGCGGTGGTACTATAAACCGCGGGTTTCAGGGTTTCCTCTAATAAATAGGTGATTACCCGTTCTGAGCGTTTTGTGGCTAATTCTTCGGTAAATTCTTGAAAATCACTGGGTTGAACTTCTTCGTCTTCTTCCAAATACCATTCATTCCCCAGATGATTCGATAATTTAGCCAATTCTGACACATCGGTTGATTCCGGTGGCGGTTGAATGCGATAAATCGCCGGAACTCCCAGAGTGTGTAAATGGCTAGCGACAATTTGATTCGCTAAAACCACCACTTCAGAAATCATCGCATGGGCCGTTAATCGGGAGGACAACACCATTGGCCCTAATTCCCCCTCATCATCAAAATGACAATGGGTATCGGGTAAGTTTAATTCAAAGCTTCCTCGTTCTAAGCGAATTTGGCGAATGGCGCGACTCAGTTCTAATAAATTGTCTAACGGGTTGGCGAGGGGGGAGGGTTCTCCATCTAAAATCGCTTGAGCTTGCTCAAAGGTCAGTTGATGATTAACGCGCACCACACTGGGTTGAATTTGATATTCTAAAACCCGTCCCGCGGCATCTAGGGTAATCATAATCGAGATGGCTAACCGATCGTGATCGGGGAGTAACGCCAAGCGATCGCCGGAGAGAACGGGAGGATAAATGGGAATATATTTATCCGCTAAAAAAATTGCTGTTCCCCGTTTTCGCGCTTCTCGATCTAAATCCGTATCCGGTAAAATATAGTGCGCCGCGTCCGCTAAATGAATGCCTAATTGCCATTGATCAGAATCGGTCATTTCAATACTAAAGGCATGATCAACGCAATAACGAACGGGTCTTTCTTCCTCCCGGACGACTGAAAATTCAGGATTCCCTAAATCAGGAAGGAAACTAATGGTAAATAACTCCCGCAAGTCTGTGCGATTTTTTAAATCGGTTTTTTTCAAGCTGCTAGAAATGGCTTCGGCTTCTCGTAACGCCCCATCTGGCCATTTGCGGGGTAAATCATGTTTACAGCAGACAATATCTAAATCATCTGCATCTTCGGCGTCGGAACCGAGAATTTGTACGACGCGACCCATGGGACGATGAACGCCTATCGGATAACGCAACACTTCCACATGAACTAAATGATCGACGGCTCCCGATAGTTCCTGCGGATCATTAATTAACTCTAATTCAAATAACAATCGATCATCTAAGGGAACGGCTCGATAGCCTTTTTTGGTTTGTTTGATGCGGGCTAAAACTGAAGGATTTGCCCGTTCTAAAATTAGGTAAACTTCGCCTTCCGGGGAACGTCTGCGGCTGCCTTCTTTAATAATTTTGACTAAAACGCGATCGCCATTCCATGCGGTACTGAGGTGGCTTTCTCGAATGTAAACATCCTCGGCGCCTTCAGTATCTTGAATCGCGAAGCAAAACCCTTTACTGGAACATCTGAGTTTGGCTTCAACAATTCCCTCCTCAGTAGCTCGGCGATAGCGACCTTTATCTTTTTCTAAAACACCGATTCGTTCTAAGGCATCTAAAGCAATTTGAAATCGACGGAGGCTTTCCTCATCAGGGGCGAGTTTTTTCTCCAATGCTTTAGGGGCAACTAATTTATCATCTGAAAAATAAGCTAACAATGTAGCGATTGAGAAGTCCATGAAGCGGTTAATCCTCGTTGTCTGTATTGAGTAACTTAACAGCGGGTTTTGTCGTTGCTCTGTGTTGTTTAACCGCAGATTTTCGGCGCCACCCTGTCCATTTACGCAACCTCCATTTGTTCAGCAGAGATAGGAGAGTTTAGATCTCTACGGATTTTTGCTCGTCAGAGGTTATTGTCTATTGTCAATTTTAACAGCCCCGTTGTAACGACAGAGTACAACCCTGTATCGGACTTTTTTCTTCCCTTCCCGTTTGTAGATTGGGTTAGGAACAATTAGGCTGTCTAGTTAAGCCCTCAGCTTGGCCATGAAGCCAATGGCATCGTCGTTGACCTGAATCCCATCCGGTTAACGGTTGAGGGGAAGCAGACCACTTCCTAAGCGCAGAACCCGTTCGAGGACAGTGTTACAATGGAAAGCTATCGGCTTTGTAGGTTGGCTGATCAGCTAAAGACTTAAGGATTAGATATTAACTCTTATCCTTCAGCTAGGCCGACTGGCAAGCTTTTGCAATCGTGTCCAATACTGAGTTCTCTGTGCTGGTGGGAGAGGGGACAGAATTCGTGACGTCTGGCTGCGTAAATGACTAATGTTTAAGTATATCGTAGTTTGTTTAGGAATTTTTTAAGATGTTTGCTCAATTTAGAACGCGTTATCCCACCGGAAGCTTAATCTCGGAGTTACTGACCATTTATCAGGGTAAATATGTGGTTCGCGCCCTGGCGCAGGTTGATGGGGTCATCTTAGCGACAGGGTTAGCGGCGGCGGATACGGTGGAATCCGCAGAAGATCAAGCTAAAAAACGGGCGATTCAAGGATTAAGTCTGGACAGCATCGCCTCCCTACCGCCCTTAACTATTCCTAAAGAGGTGTTAAAATCTGGGGGAGTCAGTCCCCCAGAGAAAGTATTAGAACCTGTTCCACCGGAAGTTCCTGCTGTTTCTGTACCTGTAAAAAGTTTAGAGGAACCCCCGGTTGCTGCTGAGGTTTCTAGTTCAACGTCTGAGGATTGGTTAGCCAGCACTTATATTAATCCGAAATCGGGAAAACAAAAAGCAACTAAAGATGCGTCTGCGCCAACGGTTTCTAAAGGCAAAAGTGCGTCTTTACCGCCGATTTTTCCAAGTTCTTCGGATTACACAGAGGCTGTTCCCGCCTATTCTGATGAACCGGAATTAACAAGTCCATCCCCGGCTGTTAGCCGTCCTGTTGATACAACGGATTTTTCCTCAGATATTGCTAAAACGGATCTGCAATTGAAGCGTTTAGGCTGGACGAATGAACAAGGTTCTGCTCATTTACAAAAAACCTATGGAAAACGCTCTCGTCGTTTATTAACGGATGCAGAATTATTGGATTTTCTCCATTATTTAGAATCTTTGCCCACTCCTACGGGGGTAGAGTAGGGAAATTCTTTCAACCTTGTATTAAAAGGCGTAGGGGGCGGGGTCATCCCGCCCCCAAAGAAATAGAAGGCTTAAGAATTAAAACAGCTTACGCCCCCACAGAACTAGCTAATGGGATTAGAAGCGGAAGGACGACGGTTGATCACTTGGTCAATTAAACCGTATTGCATCGCATCTTCAGCAGACATAAAGAAATCCCGTTCTGTGTCTTCTTCAATGCGGGACAAGGGTTGACCTGTATGATCTGCTAAATGTTGGTTCAGGCGTTTTTTCAGATACAGAATTTCTTTGGCTTGAATTTCAATATCCGTTGCTTGTCCTTGGGCGCCGCCCAACGGTTGGTGGATCATAATCCGAGAATGGGGTAAGCTCATCCGTTTGCCTTTCGCCCCCGCACTCAAAAGAAAGGCACCCATACTGGCGGCGAGTCCAATACAAATGGTGCAAACGTCGGGGCGAATATGGTTCATGGTATCGAAAATGCCTAAACCAGCCGTCACCGAACCGCCAGGGGAGTTGATGTAGAGGTAAATATCTTTCTCAGGATCTTCCGCATCCAGATACAGCATTTGCGCCACAATTAAGTTCGCCAAATCTGCCGTTACCTGTTGTCCCAGAAAGATAATGCGATCGCGCAACAGCCGAGAATAAATATCAAAGGCCCGTTCGCCACGACCAGATTGTTCAATAACGGTTGGAATCATAGGTGTCTGCTGATAAGGATCATTCTTTCTATCTCTGATTGTAAGGCAGAAGTCAGAACAAGGGGACAAGGGGACAAGGGGACAAGGAGAAGGGGGGACAAGGGGACAGGGGGACAAGGGGACAAGGGGAAATTTCTGAGCTTATTCCCTAATTCTTAATTCTTAATTCTTAATTCTTAATTCTTCTTTTTTAGACTTTAATAAACCATTTCTGCCGATACATGATATAGGCAATTAACCCCCAGAATAATACGGTAATTACGGCATAGGCGAGGGAACCATTCATTGAGCCTAAACTAGATTGAAATAAGGTTTCATAGATCCAAGTTTTTAAGCTGATGGGGTCTGTTCCATTTTCCACTTTGATCAGATTGAGAATTCTAGCGACAAAACCGGAAGCGACAAAGATGAAAAGCGCATTTAATCCCATCACTTCAAAGGGAAATCCCCATTGTTTTTTCTTCCTAACTTCGATGATTTCATAACAAAGGGCAAAAAGTAATAATGACCATCCGGCTGTAACGACGACAAATGAACTTGTCCACAAAGCTTTATTTAAGGGGAATAATTCAGCCCAAATATACCCAATCACTAAACTACTAATCCCAAACACCGCTAAACTGTAACTGGTGTATTGTCTGATCGGTTGTTGACGCAGCCAATGTCCGGTTAGATATCCGGCTAAAACGGTGACAATGGCGGGTAAGGTACTGAATAATCCTTCCGGATCATAAACTCCTCCTTTCCATAAATGATTTTGGCCTAATATGATCCGATCCAAATAAGCTGCTAAATTTCCTTCTGGCGTCAGATTTCCAGCCCCATAATTAGGAACGGGAATTAAGGTCAGGGCGAACCAATAGCCGACTAAAATCACGGCTGAAATGATCCATAATTGTTTTTTAGAGAAGTTAAGAACGGCGATCGCAGCCCCAAAATAAGCTAAACTAATGCGTTGCAAAACGCCCATAATTCTAAGATTAACTAAATCATAATTCGGAAATCCGTTTAACAGTAATCCGAGGAAAAATAGGATGCCACAACGACGAGCAATTTTCAGATACAGAGAACGAGGAACAGGGTCTTCTAAAGAACGATTTTCTGGGATATATTGAGCCAAGGAAAACGCCATTGCGGTTCCTGAAATAAAGAGACAAAAGGGAAAAACTAAATCGGCTGGGGTGCAACCATCCCATTCTGCATGACTGAGCAGGGGATAAACAAAACTCCAGCTACCGGGGTTATTGACTAATATCATACTGGCGATCGCCCCGCCCCGAAACCCATCTAAAGCCTGTAGACGCATATTCTTTATTAAATTGTCAATTTTCAATGGATTGATTTTATATGAAATCCTCAAGTATTTGTTACCGATATTCACTCTTTGGGAGCAAACGGGCTGTTTCTTGACAATTGTAATTAAGTTTTGCTTAATTGTTGAGTTCGTTGTTAGGGGTGGGTTGTCGGAGATTGATAAAGATTGAATCTAGAGGCTTAATTGCTTTTATATCAGTTTGTAAGATCTTGTTAATTCTCTTTCTTATGAAAAATCCGGATCAAGAATTCCTCAATTGTTGGTTTTAACTTTAGACAAATCATTGTCACAAAATCTAAACCCAATTGAATGAATTTTGACCCAGTAAGCTATGATGAGACATAGTTCAAAGTCTATGAGGAAAATAAGATGCACCCGACGGTGGTAAAAAGCCCAGATCGATCAACATCCTGATGGCTTTCTTTGTGTACCCCAAACGGGGTCAGTGGACAAACATGGACACTACGGACAAGTCACGTCTAAATCTTTGATCGATCTAAGGTGTGCGAGTCTAGGTTAATTATTGCAGGCAGTTTTTCACGAATTCAAGAGGTCTTTTGCAATCACCCACTTTTTCTAAAAGCGGGTAGATTTTGAAGAAATTTAAACAAAACTTTGATCAGTGTTAATCTGCGTGTAGATTGATCAATAAACGTGATTGTTGTGATTCTCTCAAGATTAATAACGGGGTTCAAGGGTTTGCTGTTGCCTTTTGACTTGACACCCCCACAAGATTGAGATTGAATGTCTGAATGTCCATACCGTTTATAAATCCCTGTGTATAGTTTGCCATTGTATATCCATGAATCACTAGGGATGGGGTAACACAAGACTACATCAGGGATGGAATCAATTGAATTGAAACGTATTTCTAGTTAAGATTCGGTGGATAAATGGACACGGAAACAAAACCGCGACGGACATCAATTAAGACTCAAGTTCGACGTCAGGCGACTCCTAAAGAACGTCAACTCATTCATTTGTTGGCTAATTTAGGATGTTCTCAAGCGAGATATGGCTTACAACACGCGACGAGTAAAGGGGTCATTACCCCCGAAGAACGATTGCAGTTGGCAGAATGGCATTATCTTCGTTTACAACAAATTCGTCGCATTGAACGTAGTTTAGACCCAGTAGCAACCCTGAAGCGAGTTTACTTCAAAAGTAAGTTAAGTCCTCGCAATTTGGAATCTTTGAAATTGTTGTGGAGTGAAGAGGGAAAAACCCGTGTTAAACGCGTTGATCCTGAATTAGATGATTTGTTGAGTGACGCCTTGGATAAAGGGGATACACTCAAGCAAATCTTCTATATGGCTGAAGTCAAAGAACGGTTGTTTGCTCGAACCCCTGAACCGGGAAAAATTCCCCTCTGGGTAAAAGAATGGGAAGAATCGGATTATGAAATTAATTTCTTTCCTCCCTCGTTCCGAGATTGGGCACAAATTGTTGATGATTAATTAAAAAACAGCTAACTAGAGGGATTAATCCTCCATTTTTTGGAGGAATTTCTTCTGAAGGATCTCGATCATCGGCTGACTCAAGTTAATGATTTAATGGGATTAATTTATTAAAATTTTTATTACAATTTTCTTCTTAAAATTTCCTCGAATTGATATAAAATTTGGAAAATTGACGACGATTTGTCTACTGACCCCCTCCTCATCGGGAAAAAATCATGGTATGAAAGTTAAAACAGGGTTGCCTGCTGTCAAGCCCAAAGGGGTATATAAAGTTAGATCCAATGCGAGAAAAGAACTTTCAAGAGCGTTTTGAGGATGCGACAGATGCCTTATCGGGGTTAGAACCTCCGAACTTAGGAACCCCAGCAGAATCCTCACCCCCTAAACCGAAGAAAACGGTTGTCAAACCCATTGGGTTTACGATTTTGGCAGGGGTGGCGGTGGTGAGTACATTAATTGCCACTTGGATTTGGTTAGAAAATAGCCGTCTCAATCAACGTTTAAAAGCAGAACAATCTCGTACAACACCCTCCTCTAAAACCCAACTGAAAAATCCGCAAGAAGCGTTATTAAAAACGCGGCAATGTCCTGAATGTAATTTAAGCAAGGCTAATTTGAAAAAAGCTAATTTAAGAGAAGCTTATCTCTGGAAAGCGAATTTAGAAAATGCGGATTTGAATGATGCGAATTTAGAGTTTGCGGATTTACGGGGCGCAACATTAGCGGGGGCTGATTTACGAGAAACTCAAATGGGTAGTATTAATTTAGGTTATGCTAACTTAATGGGGGCAAAACTGAATAATGCCGATTTGCAACAAGCAAATTTATGGCAAGCGAATTTAAAAAATACGCAACTCAATAATGTAATATTTCGACAAGCGGATTTACGGGGAGCTAATTTTGAAGGGGCTATTTTAGAGGCGGCTAATTTCCTGACAGCGAATTTAACATCAGCGAATCTTAAAAAAGCAAAATTAAGAAATGCGAATTTGAATGGGGCAAATTTAGCGGAAGCGAATTTAGCAGAAGCGAATTTAGAAAATGCTATTTTAACGGAAGCTGATTTAGTTAAAGCCAATTTAGGAAATGCGGTTTTAAATGATGCGAATTTAGAAAATGCAAACTTAACGGAAGCGGTGTTATGGTTAGCTAAATTAGAAAATGCCAATTTAGAAAATGCGATTTTAGATCAAGCGAAGTTAGGCTATGCTAAATTCAATAAAGCCAATTTGAAAAAAGCTAAATTGACGGATGCGGTGTTAGAAGGGGTCAGTTTAGAAGATGCCGATTTACAAAGAGCAGATTTAAAAGGCAGTAAATTAGAACGGGCGAATTTATTAGGAGCTTATTTGGAACGGGCAAATTTAGAAGAAGCAAATTTAGAAGGGGCGGATTTACGGGGGGCTAATTTAAGTAAAGCAAACCTCAGCAATGCTTATTTAAAAGGGGCAAATCTGCGGGGTGCTAACTTAAAAGGCGCCAATTTAGACGGGGCAAATTTACGAGATGCTGAATTAAAAGGGGCGACGATGCCGAATGGAAGAATTTATATAGATTCAGAAGAATTGGATGAAAAGAAGAAATCCGATTAAGGGGATGTTAGTTTCAAGCCGATTAAAGAAATCACTAATAAAATTAAGAAAAACAACCGCCCAAAACTGAGGGGGTCTTTAAAAATAATGATGCCAATAATTACGGTTCCTAACGCTCCAATTCCTGTCCAGACGGCATAAGCTGTTCCCAGGGGAATGGTGTTCATGGCTTTGCTGAGACACCAAACACTTAAGGCACCAAAGCCAATAAATGTTAAGGTTGGATAAGGTTTGGTGATTCCCTCAGAGAGTTGGAGAAAACTGGAAAACCCTAATTCAAATAACCCGGCTAAAATTAAATAAATCCAACCCATTTGTTTTATTAACGAACTCACGTATTATTCCCCTAAACCCCAGTGTAGAGACGTTGCATACAACGTCTCTACACAATCCGGATGGGTAGCAAACAGTTAAAGATGGAAGATTAATTATTGAGAATATCACAGGGACGACCTTCTGGTCATGACCAAGATGGCTGAGAATTCCATTGGCGGTTGAGCATCATGTTTGAGTGCCGAGATCGTCTGGGCTATCGTTTACCGTTTTTCTAAAACCGTAGACTGTAGCGATCGCGTTGAGCTTGGTTTAAACAATAAAAAAGTTGTTTAGCTCAACAGTTCTGCATTTCGCGCTTTAACTTTTGTTTTAAATTGTAAAGCCACTGACATTTTTTGCAAAAAGTCTTAAAATAAAATCAAGGGTTAACAAAGCTGAATGATGAATGATCAAGGGGTTGAGGGTCAGGTTGTTGAGAGGGGTTAAACTCAGATGAAGATTGAGGAACAGCCAACCCAATCGATCAGGAACCGTTAACAAATGTTAAGAGGCGATCGCATTTTTACTAAACAGAATATCTATATTTATGCTAAAGTTATTATTAAGTTAAAGATGTGCTTAGAGGTAATTAAAAATCTAAATCTGTGATAGGATAGTATTAAGAGAAGAAAAGGTTGGAGCCAGCAGCCTGGAAGTTGTCTAAACTTAACTCTTGATGATTCCCGATCAATCCATTTAGCATTTAGGACATGATTTTGCGAATCCTCTTTCTTGGCTTTAACTGGAAAAAACCTTTCCCTTCAAAGGAGAATGACAAGACTGCTTCATTGTTTCACCCGGCTTGTCGAGGAGGAAATCGTTAATTTCAAGTTCATGAGATTGGCAAGAACCCGTTAATTGAGATTAGGAATGATTACTGGCAAATTAAGGAAGGTAATTAATTTTAATTAATGGAGCGGTTTTTGGTTTGCTACTGCGTTCATTAATCTGCAAACTTCCACAGAATGATCAAATTTGGGCGTAACTATGACGGTTAAAACCCATCCCCATCAAGACTTAGTTCAAAACGTCTCACAGCCTACAACCGTTTCAGGTCGGATTCATTCGGTTGAAAGTTGTGGAACAGTTGATGGCCCTGGGATTCGATTTGTAATTTTTACTCAAGGCTGTTATCTCCGGTGTCTGTACTGCCATAATCCCGACACTCGGAACCCTCATGGCGGGTCGGAAGTCACCGTTGATGAACTCATCTCAGAAATTCAAAAATATCGCTCCTATATGCGATTTTCGGGGGGCGGTGTGACGATTAGTGGCGGTGAACCCTTAATGCAGCCGCAATTTGTGAAAGAAATTTTCCGACGCTGTAAAGAATTAGGGATTCATACGGCCCTAGATACGTCCGGCTTCCCCAGCTTAACAGAATCTAAACCTGTGCTTGAATTTGTGGATTTGGTATTGTTGGATATTAAATCTTTCGATCCTCATACTTATCTACAAACAACAGGTGCTTCTGTTGAACCGACTTTAGATTTTGCTCGGTATTTGAGCGAGATTAACAAACCCGCTTGGATTCGGTTTGTTTTGGTTCCCAACCTAACGGATGATCCCGAAAATATTGAAGGGTTAGCTCAATTTATTTCAACGTTAAAAAATGTTGAGAAAGTGGAATTATTACCCTTTCATAAAATGGGAGAATATAAATGGAAGGAACTCGGATACACTTACTTACTCAAAGACACACTGACACCAACACCTGAGCAAATTCAAAAAGCAAAAGATTGTTTTATGCGTTATGGAATTTCAGTCCAGTAATTAATCAGTCATCAGTCATCAGTCACCAGTCATCAGTTAACAGTCAAAAGTTAGTAGTTAGAAGTTAAGAGTGGACAGTTAATCGTGATTAGTAAATCGAAAGGCTTGTACAACCTATCTATGCAGATAATATTCGATTATTGACTATTAACGGATGACTGTTTAACTGATGACTGATGACTGTAAAAGCGTTTACATTTAGTTGAGGTTATTATGATTGCATCAATTGAACGTCCTATTTTTAGTGAATCGAACAGTACCGGTTGTGAACAATGGCAAGGATTTATTGCTGGAAAATGGGAAACCGAAATTAATGTTCGCAGCTTTATTCAAAAAAATTATACTCCTTATGTCGGGGATGCCTCGTTTTTAGCACCCGCAACGGAAAACACGCAAAAGCTGTGGAATTTAGTTCGGGACTTAACCAAAGTTGAACGGGAAAAAGGCGTTTTAGATGTCGATACAAAAGTTCCCTCAACCATTGTTTCTCACGGTGCTGGTTATATCGATAAAGAATTAGAACAAATTGTTGGTTTACAAACCGATCAACCCCTGAAACGAGCGATTATGCCGTTTGGTGGAATTCGAGTGGTGAAAAGCTCGTTAGAAGCTTATGGTTATCAACTTGATCCTCAAACCGAAGAAACCTTTACCAAATATCGCAAAACTCACAATGATGGTGTGTTTGATGCTTATACCCGTCAAATGAAATTAGCGCGGCGTTCGGGGATTATTACCGGACTTCCTGACGCCTATGGACGGGGACGCATTATTGGCGATTATCGCCGGGTTGCGTTGTATGGTGTGGATCGTTTAATTGTTGATAAACAAGCGCAATTAGAATCCTTAGAACTGGATGAAATTGTCGAACCCACCATTCAGTTACGGGAAGAAATTTCAGAGCAAATTAAAGCACTGAAAGAACTCAAAGCCATGGCGGCGAGTTACGGATTTGATATTAGTAAACCAGCGGCTACGGCGAAAGAAGCAATTCAGTGGACATACTTTGCTTATTTAGCAGCAGTCAAAGAACAAAACGGCGCGGCAATGTCCTTGGGACGGGTTTCCACGTTCCTTGATATTTATATTAATCGGGATTTAAAAGCAGGAACTTTAACCGAATCCCAAGCCCAAGAAATGATTGATCATTTTGTGATCAAATTGCGGATTGTTCGGTTCTTACGCGCACCGGAATATAATCAATTATTCTCTGGTGATCCCACTTGGGTCACAGAATGTATTGGTGGCGTGAGCGAAGATGGACGCGCGTTAGTCACCAAATCGAGTTTCCGGTTCCTCCATACGTTATATAATTTAGGCGCTGCACCGGAACCCAATTTAACCGTATTGTGGTCAGAACGTTTACCGGAAAACTTCAAGAAATTCTGTGCGAAAGTTTCCATTGATAGCAGTTCTATTCAGTATGAAAACGATGATTTAATGCGTCCGATTTATGGGGATGATTATGGAATTGCTTGTTGTGTGAGTGCGATGCGAATTGGCAAACAAATGCAATTCTTTGGCGCACGGGCGAACTTAGCAAAAGCGTTATTGTATGCCATTAATGGTGGCAAAGATGAAAAATCAGGGGATCAAGTGGCGCCAATGTTTGCCCCCGTTACTTCAGAAGAATTAAATTATGATGAAGTAATGGCGAAGTTTGATCAAGTGATGGAATGGTTGGCGAAATTATACGTCAATACCCTAAATGTGATCCATTATATGCACGATAAATATTGTTATGAACGCATTGAAATGGCGTTACATGATCGGGATATTTATCGGACGTTAGCTTGTGGTATTGCGGGGTTATCTGTTGTGACCGATTCTCTCGCCGCGATTAAATATGCAAAAGTGAAAATTGTGCGGGGAGAAAATGGGTTAGCTTCGGATTATGAAATTGAAGGAGATTATCCGAAATTTGGGAATAATGATCAACGGGCGGATGAAATTGCGGTGGATTTAGTTAAGACATTTATGAATAAAATCCGCAAGCAAAAAACCTATCGGGGTTCAGTTCCCACGCAATCGATTTTAACCATTACCTCTAACGTGGTGTATGGGAAAATGACCGGAAATACACCGGACGGACGCAAAGCGGGAGAACCGTTTGCACCAGGCGCTAATCCTTTACATGGACGGGATAGTAAAGGGGCGATCGCATCTTTAGCTTCTGTGGCAAAACTGCCTTATGAACACGCTCAAGATGGGATTTCTTACACCTTCTCGATTATTCCGAAAGCGTTAGGAAAAACCCCAGACGATCGCATTAGTAATTTAGCTGGAATGTTGGATGGTTATTTCTGCGATGGTGGGCATCATATCAACATTAACGTGTTAGATAAAGAGATGTTGTTGGATGCGATGGATCATCCAGAAAATTATCCTCAACTCACCATTCGGGTGTCAGGATATGCGGTTAATTTTATTAAGTTAACTCGCGATCAACAGTTAGATGTGATTCATCGGACATTCCATGAACGTCTCTAGGGAAAGTGAAATCAGAATGCGATAGAATAGGTTAAACAGAAGCCGGGTTTCGTGAAGAAATCCGGTTTCTTGGCTTATCAAATTTAATTACCATGAATATTCAATTAGTAGAATCTTTGGCAACAATTATTAATGCGTTAACGATAGAAGAACGCCAATTATTACAAAAAAAAGTAAAATTAAATGGTGAAATTTCTTCAATTCCAGCTAATAGAACTGTCAATCAATCGGCTCAAGATTGGATCGAAAATTTACAGAATTGGAGTAGAGGTCATCGACAGAATACGCCTTTATTATCCGATGAAGCCGTAAGCCGTCAAGGAATTTATGAGGAATATTAACGGTGAATTATTTAATTGATACTAATATTCTTCTGCGTCTGAGCCAACCTCAACATCCAATGGCGAGTCAAGCTTTGAATGCTTTATCTATTTTAAAAAAACGGGGAGAAAATCTTTATTTAACTTCTCAAATTCAGGTGATTCACCCCCAGGATATCATCAATTCTGAGTATATTAAATGAACGTGCGATAGGGTAAATAAAAACACGGTTTATTTAAGGTTGATATTTTTAATTTAATCTCAATAATAATTCAGAAAATCTTTTTCTGCGTTGAAATCGACTCATTCTTAACACCTTTCTCGGTAACATTCCTTTGGGTGAGTTGGAAGTAAAGAT
>JBMDYE010000412.1:0-5358 GCA_048595135.1 Planktothrix sp.
TCCTCAATACTATAGAAAAGCTGAAAAACGATTAAATCGACTGAATCGTAAAAAGTCTAAAAAATACCGTAAAGGTGTTAAGCAATCCCAGAATTATCACAAAGCAAGACAACGTTATGCCCGTCAACATTTAAGAGTAAATAGGCAGCGAACAGAGTTTGTCAAGAGTGTGGCACTCCGCTTAATCAAGTCTAACGACCTAGTGGCTTATGAAGACTTAAATACTAAAGGCATGGTGAAAAACCGTCGTTTAGCTAAGTCGATAACCGACGCAGGATGGTCTACTTTTAGGCAATGGCTAGAGTATTTTGGGGATAAATATAGCAAAATAACTGTTGCTGTTCCTCCCCATCATACCAGTCAAAATTGCTCTAATTGTGGGGAAAAAGCACCAAAGTCTTTATCAACTCGAACCCATGTTTGTCCCCATTGTGGATATACGGATTGTCGGGATAGGAACGCTGCTTTAAACATCTTGCAAAAGGGATTAAGTAGGTTGGGGCGCAGCCAAACTCACGCTTCAGGAGAGATTCCCTCTGGGTTGGTTGGAGAAATTCTGCTAGCTAACGGAGACTCGTTGAATGAAGAATCCCCTCGCCTTTAGGCAGGGGCGAATGTCAAAGGGATACAACATCCAGTAAAATACACCCTGAATAGTTTGATGTGTCTGAGTATTTTTCGCTCAACACAACCGTTTAATCTTGCAACAGTAGGGGAGCATCTCAACCCTTGTGCTTTTCTAGGTTAATGACTGTGAAATTCCCTGAACAGCAAAGCCTTGGTCTGGAAAAGCTGAGGCATATTTTATCCCTAACCCTATCGGTGATTGAGGAGTCGAACGAGAATGCTAAAGTTTAAACCGTCATTGCGTGTCAAATCGTTGCTTTGTCCCCATAAGATTTTGTTAACGGCGGGCTTAATTGGTTTAGGTTTTGTGGGACTCGGTTGGAAACAACAGTTGGCGAAGGCGCAAAATGCACAAGGGGTGCAAATGGCAACGGCTTCAACGTGGAATGGTGCTTCCTTCCCTGTTGAAAATTTCCAAGAGTATACGTCCCCCTTTGGTTATCGGGGTGGGGGATTCCATTATGGTTTAGATTTGGCGGCTCCTCAAGGCAGCTATATTCGGAATTGGTGGGAAGGAACAGTGGTGGAAGTTTGGGAAGATGGCCGTTGTGGGACGGGAATTGTCATTCAGTCCGGTCAGTGGGAACATATTTATTGCCACGTTCAAGGTCGAGTTGAAAAAACTGCTCAAGGGGTTTATTTTATTGACCGTCAAGGAGGAATTCAGCTTTGGGAAGGTCAAAAAATCCCCTCTGGCGCGAGAATTGCGAGAGTGGGAATGACCGGACGTACCACAGGCCCTCACCTTCATTGGGGTTTAAAGCATAATGGTCGCTGGGTTGACCCCGCTCGTGTGTTACTGTCCATGTATAATCAGCAAATTCAGCAAGCTAGAGGCAATTAAAACAGTCACCAGTTATCAGTCAGCAGTAAAGTTTTGTAAAAAAATTGCGTTATGTTTGATACAATTAAATTGTGAGATTTGAGAATTCTACCCGTAGGCAGATGAAGAACGCGGCGTTTAGGTTAACTCAAATCAAAACAACAACGGTATCCATAAAATCTACAAGGTCAGCCATTGAGATATGATGCTGACCTTTTTTATCAGTCATCAGTCATCAGTCATCAGTCATCAGTCATCAGTCATCAGTCATCAGTCATCAGTCATCAGTCATCAGTCATCAGTCAGTAGAGACGCGCCATGGCGCGTCTCTACCCAGTCACCAGTTATCAGTCACCAATGAACAGTTACAAGTTATTACTGGGTCAAGACGTTCATGCTGTCAGCACTTTTGGTTGTATTCGGTGACTAACAGTTAACTGATAACCCCTAACTGTATTAACTGGTGACTGGTGACTGATAACTGATAACTGTTTAACTTGGGTCGCAGCGAATTTCAATTAAGAAGCCATCGGGATCATAGAAATAAATGCCACGTCCGGTGGGACGGGTAACGGGGCCATGATCAATGATGATAGGATGCGATCGCAATACTTCGACCGCTTGATCAAATAATTCCGGTGCAATATCAAAGGCTAAATGATTCGCACGGGTAAACGCAACTTTCGGATCAGCATCAGGAGGCTGTAACTCCGGTTCTGCAAATAAATCAATCACCGTTCCGTCCGGTGTCACAAAATTAGCAACTTTTCCCGCTTCGACTAAAGCTTTTAAGGTACTGGGAACGTCTGATCCGGTGAGTTCATGTAACCCTAATATTGTGCCATAAAAATGACGAGAAGCGGACAGGTCTGCAACATTTAAAGCAATGTGATGAACACGGCGGAGAATACCTGGCGCTAGAGTTGATAACGTTGATGTAGAACTGGATACCATAGCAAAATTAGCGGGTTAATAACTGTTTTCTATTCTGGGTTTCCGGTTCCCTCTTCAGCAACGATCCATTTGATAGAATTCGTTCTGAAAGCAGCGAATAGTTTCTGTCCGAAAACAACTACAGTATTAATGAGTGATTTTAAACTTTCGTCATAGAAAACTGCCCAAAGATTAATGAAAAGACAGGTACTTCCTAATGATAATAAAACAAAGGTGGGAATTCTCACGACCCCCACTAAGAACCAGGTGAAGACGTGCAACACCATTAACCCAGAGTAAAGACTTGCAAACCCTGCCATGATTAGAATTTGCGATTTAGAGCGGTTTTGTCCGGTAAAAATTAAAGTTTGCAGGGTTGCTAATAAATTGAAGGGAACTAAAAACGCACAAATTGTGATACAATTAATTCTGGAAAATTCACAGAGTAAATGAAAATTAGACATTAGAATAACCTATAATTTTTCAGGGATTTAAGATTGATCCTTAAAACTAAGGTTCAGAGTAACAATTTTCTGAACCCATGAAAGTGATTATTCGTTTTTCTTCTTGGTAAAGGCTGTTGTCCAAAAATTAGTAAACATCATTAAGAAACTGCCAATTATAATAAATAATGCTAACCCTACGGGGACAACCGTTTGCCAATCAATCGTTTCCATCGCAATCTAATTCAATCCTTTTAAGGGATACCTTAACACAGATATTTTATCTTGGGGAAGTTGAAGGGAAAGCTTCTCATTTTTGAGGGTTTGCAGTGAAATTCCCAACTCAACCGCCTTTAACGGATGGATCTTTCTCAAGTCTCCCGAAAATTTGTAACATATTTTAATATAGAAGAAACAGGACTTGACAAAACAGCGAGGAGAACGCAATGGCAGAACAGCAGAAGGCGCAGTGGGACGCAAGCCGATTTTTCAAAACCCTTGCCTATTTTGGCGTTATTCCGTTTATTGGCAATATTAGCTGGATTCAAAATTTATTCGGAGGCGGTGTAAAGAAACCTGAACAAAAACCCGATGTAATATTAGTGGTGGGTGCGACGGGAGGCGTCGGAAAACGGGTAGTAAAACGATTACAAAAACAGGGAGTTAAGGTACGATCGCTCGTTCGAGATGCAAAACGTGCTAAAACAATCTTAGGGGATAATGTTGAGTTCATTGAAGCGGATCTGACCATTCCTGAAACATTAACCCCGCAAATTTTTGACAATATTACCGCCATTATTTGTTGTAGCGGAACCAAAGTTCAACCCGTTGAAGGGGATACGCCTACCCGTGAAAAATATTATCAAGGCATTAAATTTTATATGCCAGAAGTGGTAGATGTTCCCGAAAAAGTCGAATATCAAGGCATTCAAAACTTAATTAATGCAGCCGGAAAACAACTGCGAAATTCTGGGGAAAAACTATTATTTGATTTTACCCACCCCACCCAAGATATTAAAGACACCTGGGGGGCATTAGATGATATTGTGATGGGGGGTGTCAGTGAAAGTTCATTCAGAATTATTCCTGATAGTGCCTTATTTACAGGATTTGTTTCAACGGCGAATTCTGGGGGGTTTGTTTCGGTTAGAACTCGTAATTTTGAACCGCCTTTAAATTTATCGGAGTATCAAGGAATTCAACTGCGAGTTAAAGGGGATGGCAAACGCTATAAATTTATTATTCGCTGTAATGAAGGATGGGATAGCGTTGGTTATTGTTATTCCTTTGATACGGTTTATAATATTACGACAACCATTCAGATTCCCTTTGAAAAATTAATTCCAGTATTCCGTGCGAAAACCTTAAAAGATGGGAAACCTTTTGATTCAAGTCAAGTGTATTCCTTTCAATTAATGTTGAGTAAATTTGAATATGATGGCAACCTAAACCCGAAATTTGATGCGGGGATTTTTCAACTGCAAATTGAATCCATTAAAGCTTATGGCGGTAAAGTTTTACCTCGGTTTGTTTTAGTGAGTTCGGCGGGAGTGACTCGTCCTGGGAAACCGGGAATTAATTTAGAAGAAGAACCGCCCGCCGTCCGTTTAAATGATCAATTAGGGGGAATTTTAACCTGGAAATTAAGAGGAGAAGAGGTAGTGCGTTCGAGTGGAATTCCCTATACCATTATTCGTCCTTGCGCCTTAACAGAACAACCGGGAGGGTCTGCATTAACCTTTGCTCAAGGTGATACGATTAAAGGTCAAGTTAGCCGCGATGATATTGCAGAATTGTGTATTCAAGCGTTAACAGAACCGCAAGCACGTAATGTGACCATTGAAGTGAAAGCCGAACAAAACGGTCACGCCCCTGGAGATTGGCAAGGACTCTTTTCTGAAGTAAAATCCGACTAGGTAGGGGCGGGGTTGTCCCGCCCTTGCCAGCTTTTGATGATGGGCATAGCCCATCCTACAAGATGAAACTTAAATCTTATTTAACGCCTTATTTATTTTTACTTCCCGCTTTAATCATGCTGACCTTAACGGTGTTCTGGCCAGCGTTACAGGCTTTTTATTTGAGTTTGTTTAGTTATGATTTATTGTTACCGCCTGAATGGGTGGGTTTCAAAAACTTTCAACGGTTATGGAGAGATGAGGTTTTCTGGGAAACGTTAAAAAATACGTTTTTATATCTGATTTTTGTGGTTCCGATTTTAGTGTTTGCACCGTTAGCATTAGCAATTTTAGTTAATCAAAAATTGCGCGGAATTAACGGGTTTAGAACGGCTTATTATGTTCCGGTTGTGATTTCAATGGTGGTGGCGGGTATTGCTTGGAAATGGTTGTATTCTGAAAATGGCTTGTTTAATCAATTTTTAAATTTTCTTTCCTTACCGTCTATTCCTTGGTTAACCAGTCCCAATGTCGCCTTATTTAGCGTGATGGCGGTAACGATTTGGAAAGGGTTGGGTTATTATATGGTGATTTATTTAGCGGGGTTACAAGCGATTCCCTCAGAACTGTATGAAGC
>JBMDYE010000413.1:0-49021 GCA_048595135.1 Planktothrix sp.
CGTTCAATTTGATCAATAATGCGGTTTGCATCCTGTTCAGAAATATCATCTCGTGAACTCAAGATAGCAACTAAGGTATTGCGATCAAATTGAGATAAACGGTTTCGTAAGGCATCAAATCCCGCTTGCGGATCATCAAACAAGGTGCGAATATCATCTCGAACCCCTTCATAATTTAATTCAGGACGTTCTAAACTGTTGAGGTAGTTGCGGATGTTGTCTAAAATGCCATCAATTACCGCTTGAATTCGCTGTTGAATACTCCGCAATTGCTCCATAAAGTGTTCGCGAACTTCAAAAATTTGATCAACAATTCGGTTTGCTTCTGCTTCGGTCATATCCTCCCGTTGAGATAATAAAGCAACGAAGGTTTGCCGATCAAATTGAGCTAAACGTTCCCGAATACTTTCCATCCCAACCCGCGGATCATGTAACAGTAATTGTAAATCGCGGCGAATTCCAGCCGGATTTAATTCTGCCCGATCCGTTGAGCGTAAATAATCCGCTAATGCGGTTTGGAAATCCTGGACTTGAGTTTGAGTTCTCCGCGCTAATCGTTTGGGAGCTTTCGTAACCGTTTGGATGGTGGATAAAGTGCTATCAAGGGTTTGATTAATTTGGTCTTCGCTTAAATCATTCCGTTGATTTAATAACTGTACTAAGGTATCTCGATCCACCTTTGCTAAACGGCGACGAATTGCCCGCATTCCCAAGCTCGGATTTTCTAATAATAAGGTTAAATCATTTTTAATTCCTTCAGGATTTAACTCTTCTTTTCCGGTATTGCGAAGGTAATTTGCGATCGCATTCATCGCATGATCATACTGTTCTTGAGCCTTCCCAACTAACTGTTCCGGCGCATGACGAACGCGCATCCAACTAGATTCTACTCGGTCTAAAATTCGTTCGACTTCGGCGGGACTTAAATCATTGCGTGTGGTCAGTAATTGCACCAAAGTATCGCGATCAAATTGAGAAGCCCGTTCTTTCAAACCCGCCATTCCGATTTGAGGATTTTCAAACAACGTTCTGAAGTTTGTTTCCAATAAATCGGGGTCTAATTCTGCTTTTCCCGTATCCCGTAAATAGGATTTAACCTTCAACCATTGCTCAGAAACTTTTGCTTGAATTTGAGCTTGACGGTTTTGAGCTTCTGTTAGAACCTCTTCTTTGGCTTTTTCAAAATTAGTCGCCACAATTAACACATCATCGGCGGGAATATCGCCTCGTTTTTCTAACGCTAATTCAAACCAACGTTGAGTTAAGGGGGCTAACCGTTGTTTGAGTAAATCCGCACTGGCGTTGTGATCTTGTAAAATCGGTTTAAGATTTAACGCAATTTTTTCAGAGGTGAATTCTTCCGGTGGGGTGGTGAAAACATAATGTTCCACTTCACCAATGACTGTTAGTTGGGTTTCTTGTTCAATGGCTTCTTCGCAAGCGTGTAAAACCTCTAAGCGAATTTTTTCTAAGTGTTGCGCTAACTCTTGAATTTTCCCTTGGGTAAAAATTCCCCGTTGCTGCAATACGTTAACAAAATCTGAGCGATGGAGTTGTCGTAATTGGTCAGCAATTAATTCAGGATCAGCCGTTTCATCATAAATAATTGCTCGAAAATCTGCTTCTACTTCCTCGGGTTTCATTTGCCAAGAGTAAGTATTGAACAGATAATTTTCTACATCAGCCCGAATCGGACTATAAGGAGGTTCACTTCCTGTCAGTTTCGTGGCAATTTTTGTACTTTGTTCACCAACTTTACTTTTGAGTCGATTTAACTGACCGAGAATTTTTTCAACATCAAAATCTGATAAATCGCTGCGTCCCATCGCTAATCCAATTAAGCTATTTAAGCTCATGGTTAAGCCTTGGGAGAGGATACTAGCGGGTTGACTGGCTTGATTTTGATGATTTTGCTTTTGTTGTTCTAATAACGCATCAACTTTTCGGTTTAAATCGTTCCCTGCTAACTGTTGAGAGGTGACAGATTTGAGATAGTTTGCTAAGTCTGCCATTGGGTCTTGCGGGGCGGGAAGTTGTTGAACGGTTTTGCGCCAAATACTGTCTAATTGACCTGCTAATCGTTCCACATCCCGACGAGATAAATCGGTACGGCTACTGACTAAATCAACAAAGGTTTTCCGATCTAAATTTCTTAAATAATCACTCCCCCCCGCTTGTTTTAAATTCGGATCATTGAGAATATTCTCAAATTCTTGCCGAATTTCTTGCATATTTAATTGAGGCGGACGTAATTTTTCTAAATAATCTTCAACTTGTTCTCGCAATGTAACTGGATCAATTCCGCCTGTTAATTCTCGACGCACCGCCGATGCAGCCGCTTCTGCGGTGGCTACAACTTGTCTACTGGCGGCGGTTCCTCCCATGGCGGCGGTCGCGACTCCAAATAAGGATTGAATTCCCGTTGAAGCCGTGTTAAAAACGGAGCCTAACATCGAACCAACGGTATTAGAACTCATCCAAACTAGGAGAGAAAAATAAGTTGCCCAAATCACTAAACCGACGATTGCCCCTAAACCCGGTGAGGCTAACAAACTTAATTTAACCGCTAATAAACAGCCGACAAAGACCGCTAAGGTAACGGTAATAACGGTGGCAATTCCCAAGGTCTTGCCAACTTTCTTAATCGTTTTACCAAAGGAAGTGGGTTTGTGATCATCATCGTGATCTGAAGAATTACCTAGCGCGGAAATTCCGGCGGCGACTCCTAAATTGGTGAGCAAAAGTTGCACCGCAAAGGCTAAGACCACTCCTGATATTAAAGCGGTGAAAAATTGTGGCCCGCTAAACATTAAGGACGCTTGCTCAACCCTGTCGATATTTTCTAGATTATTTTCTATATTGCTATCTGGGTTAGCAAATTGGGCCAGGATTCCATTCGTTAGGTTTATGACTTCAAAAACCTTAAACATAGTTAATTCCTTTTTGACTTTAAGCTGGGATTAAAAAATGAGATAATGTAGTTTGCTCCTGAAACTAATAACAGTTAATCTCTTCCGCTACACTCTTGAGTGTGAGGGAAAATAGCCGAATAAATCATCTACCGCAAGGATGAGAGATTAAGGGGAAGTCAGTTTACAGGAAAACTTAAAATTAGCATCTATCTTTAGAAGTAATTTTTGATAATTTAAGATTTATAGATTTTATGTAACTGGAGCCTTTTGGATTGGTTTGAACAGACTTATAATTAACTTAAATTTTACTCTAAGTCCTGCAATTCCTATGAATGTAACCGTTAAACGCGCTCAAGACTTAAAAGAAGAATTAGTGGATTTTGTCTATGATGCGGAAGGAGAATTAGCCGTTGCTTTAGAAACTTATGCGGCTGAAAATTCAAGTCGAGAACGGCATGATATTAAATCTCAAAATATGATGATTGATAGTTTTATTCTATCAGAAAAAATAGGAGAAAAAACTCCTTTAGAATGGTTTGTTGAAGAAACTCCTGATTTAACTGCTGAAGAAAAACAGTTATTAACAAGTTGGACAGAAAGTTTTATTGGTTTATTTGAAGTTTTAGAGACGAATTCAGAGCATTTAGAACTGATGAATTGGTTAACAGAAAAATCTTATCCTGTTATTTTGGATGCGGCTGGGGTTGATCCTGAATTAGCGCGTTTAAAACCAGGAGAAATTATTTTAGCGAGAATTGCTCCCTATAGCGGTCGGGATTGGATCTTGTTGGGTTCGGCTATCCTTAAGGGTAAGCTCGGTAAACCGAAGTTAGCTGTTGCCATCGGGGAATTTAAGAAAAACTATAAAGGGTTTCTTTATAGTGACGCACCGGAATTGTTAGAACAATCTTGGAATTCCGTGGCGGAATATCATGATGAGTTTGTTGCTTTTTTCGGGAGCGATCGCATCAGTTTACCGGGGTATCAACTCAATCAGAAATTAATAGAACTGTATGAAAATTTAAACCAAAAACGGTTAGCCACTGCTGGAATTGATCAATCAAAATCGTTGCGAGAACTCGCGGAAGAAGCGGGAACCGATGAGGAGGAGGTAAAACAAGCAGCGTTAGAATCAGGTGCGACGGAAGCGGATGTTAAAAAAATGTTTGAATCTAAAACGTTAATGGTGACTCCGAAAGTAGAATTACCCGATGAAATTAAGAAAGCGGAAGAAGTGACAGTGTTTTCCCATCCCCGTTGGGGTCAAATGTTTTTACCAAACTATGTCCAACTAACTCAACTGTTAAGTAATCCAACGCCTGAAACCGAACCCAAGTTAGAAAAATGGCTTTCCAAGTATTTGAAGGAACCGCAATTTAATTATTATGTGTGGCAAGATCTTAAACAACACACCCCACTAAATTTAGAAGTAGCACTGCAAAAAATTTTAGAGAATCCTCATTTCTCATTAGCACAGGATTTAGATCAAGTATTACTAACGTTTGATAAGCGTTCTGAACCGGATTTACCGGAAATTGCTAGTGTTCCTCAACATTTGGATGATTTGTTTAAAGATGCGTTAGCTCAAATTCAGAAGTCTAAATCTAAAGGGAAAGGTTCGGCGCCAAAAGCCAAAGGATTTAAGTAGTAACAATACAGAAACCGGGTTTCTGAACAAAAAGTTTGGACTTAATCCAAAAACTTCGATGAGAAACCCGGTTTCTCTAGTCTAACAATAAAGCTGGGTCAAAATTGACGGAAAATATCATTTTAATCTCTAAATATAATAAGTGATGGGCATAGCCCATCCTACAGTAGATAAAAAAATAGAGTAGGATTCCCTACTCTTTTTTGAGATTGATGCTGTTGAATGTGAGAAGACTAATGAAACCCTACCTACGAAAAGCAGATAGCTCATTAAGCAACAGTTCTGCGAGTAATTAAGCCCCATAAGAAGATTAAGATGATGGCTCCTAAAACCGCAAAGAAAATGCTAGGAAGGGTTAAAGCACCAGCCGAGGCGGCTGCGGCTCCCCCGCTTCCAAATAAAACTTGACCTAAATAACCGCCTAACAAAGCGCCTAAGATTCCTAAACCAATTGTGGCAAAAATACCGCCACCTTGATGACCCGGATAAATGGCTTTAGCAATCGCACCAGCAATTAAACCTAATAAAATCCAAGCAAGAATACCCATTGATTGATCCTCCTAAAAGTCTTTGATTTGTTAAGACTTGTATTTAACACTTTCATAATAACAATGGTTTGAAACAAAGCTCCTCTAACAAAAGGAATAACTTGAATCTATCTCTAGGTGTAACGTCAGGGTTGGGATTCAAGCGTGTGATCAGGATTCGCTTTTCTATTATTTGACTTTAGCTGTAAATAAAACATTAAGATATGAAACATAATCTCGTTATTTGTTTTTCGCTTCAGTACACTAGATTTGTGATTGCAAAATAAAGGATTAAACTATGTCAGAGGGATTTTTACTCAGTCGGGTACTACTGCGTTTTGATGCTCCCGATGATGAGATCTTAAGTAATTTGTCTGCTGTTGCCTTAACGCCCGATGGAAGTTTATGGCTAGGTTCCGATGAAGGCATTGCCGTTGAACGACTTTCACCCCTAGAACCGAATCTTTTTGGTTCCCATCAATCCTTTAATTTAGGAAATTTCCTCCCCTTAGTTAATCAAAAAGATGAAATTGATATTGAAGGATTAGATTATTGTGATCATTATCTTTGGTTGGTGGGTTCCCACAGTTTAAAACGCAAGAAACCTAAAGGAGAAAATCCCAAAACAGATATTGGGAGACTGAAGGAAATCAAAAAAGAACCGAATCGTTATCTGTTAGCCCGAATTCCGGTTCATAATGGACAGTTAATGCAATCTTTTTCACCTACTGATGGTCAAAGTCAAACCTATCGGGTGGCTTGTCTTCCCCTGTCTAAACAAGGAAATCCTTTAACAGATGCTTTAAAAAGTGATGAGCATTTAGGAATGTATATTACAGAACCGATTCCTTCTAAAGAAAATGGCTTTGATGTGGAAGGGTTAGCGGTTCATTATAATAAAATCTTTCTGGGATTACGAGGGCCTGTCTTAAGAGGGTTTGCTATTATTTTAGAATTGGACGTTGAAGAGAAAACGCCGTCGGTTTTAGCACTCAAAAAATTTCCCGAAACTGGTTTACCTTATCGGAAACACTTTTTTGAATTAAATGGGTTAGGCATTCGGGAGTTATGTATTCAGGGAGAAGATTTAATTATTTTGTCTGGCCCTACAATGGATTTAGATGGAATTATGAAGGTGTTTCGTTGGAAAAATGCCTTAACCCATTCTGGAGATACAATTAATTATCAAAGTTCTCCTGATTTGGAATTATTATTCCACATTCCGTTTTATCCCAATACGGATCATGCAGAAGGTTTAGAACTGATTTCTTTTTTAGGACAAGTGGGGTTACTGGTGGCTTACGATTCCCCGAATCCTAACCGAGTTTTATCTCATCAAGAAGTTTTTGTTGATATTTTCCGATTGTAATTAATTCTATCAATTGCCAACAAAAAAACTCGGTTTATTTCTAAAACCGAGTTTTGAATTGATGAGAATTCACCGATTTTTAGACAGTCGAGTCATGATTACTGATTACTGCTGTCTGATCCATTTTCAGGACTCATTTCATTAGGAAGACCAGGTTGGGAATCAATCGGTTGTTGGGGTAATCTAATACTGGGTGTGCGGTTCATATCCCCTTGGTTCATGCGATCAGAAGAATTGCTATTTGTCCGATTCGGGGATGTGTTGTTATTGCTGCGATTGGGAGAAGAATTGTTGTTAGTGCCTCGATCAATTCGTTCGGATTGAGAGTCAACGTTGGGCAGATCAGAAGGGGAATCAATGTCTACATTTTGGTTCTGGGTACTACTAGGACTTGAGGTTCCCATTTGAGCTCTAACGGGAAGTTGAGTTAATAATCCTAAGCTAGCAACACCCACGAGGGCAACAGCATTGGTATAAAAGCGATTGAATTTCATGATTGTTAAACTCCAGCCGAATTTCTTGGTTCTTTTAATACTGTATGAAGTTCGTTAAAAAGTGGCATCCAGCGTAGGACATATAACTCATGAAAGAGGTTTTGTTAGGGTTTATTTAAGGGGTTGTCGAAGAATAATGATTGAATTGTTTCCAGTCTAAATTAAATTGAGTAGCGATCGCATCTAAAATCGTCTGTTCTGCGAGGGTTATTTCACCATCTATGTGAGCAATTCGATAACATTGGGCTAAAACTGGATGAGCAAAGTCAGAATCAAGTTCCTTGAGTAAACTATCTAAAGGAATAGGTGTTTTTAGATGGGTGGCGATCGCTTTAATGGCGCCCGGATTAATCAAGACTTTTTCCAGGGCAGGAACCAGATCAGACCAGGATTTTTCAGGATCACTCGCCAGGATCATGTGGGCTAAAATTTGATCCATAATCACTTGCTGACGAGCCGCAAATTTCCAATAATCTCGGCTTTCTTGCTCTAAAGTTTGAGCCATTTTTTCATCAATATCGGCTTGAAGTTTGGCTTCATAAAACCGACAGGCGGCATAGCCTAAACCATACAATAAAACCGCATTAGAAGATGCCCCCACTAACGGCCCAATGCCGGGTAAAATTTCCACAAATCCTAATCCACTTTGCAGCGCCATCGATCCAGCAAAAGATAAGCCAAAAATGGCTAAAACTTCTCCTCGGCGACTATTTTCTTGTAAATCCAAACCGTAAGCAGCGGCAATTTCATAAATCATTTCTGCTTGCAATTTTGTAGTAGCGACTAAATCAATTGCAAATAACGCTATAGCTAAAGGAGGAATTAAATTCGTTGCTAATCCAATTCCTGCCGCTTGTAAAGATTTTTTCACCATTAAACGGTGAGCAATTTGACTGGGGGTTTCTAGGGGATACTGTTGTTGATATTCCCGAACCGTTCGTTGAGCTTGTTCCGCATCCACCGCCCCTAATAATAGTTTGAGCCAACTTTGACCAAAGGTTTGAGTCAAAAATTTTAAGACGGGATTTTCAGCAATTCCCGCCATAATTGTTCCGCTGGCTTCTGTAACTTGTTCTAAATATTGTTGAGCTTGCTGTGTTGTTTCGGTCGCAAACTGTGAAGTGAAATTTAAAAAATCCAGCCAAAAATCTC
This sequence comes from Planktothrix sp., assembly GCA_048595135.1. GTDB lineage: Bacteria > Cyanobacteriota > Cyanobacteriia > Cyanobacteriales > Microcoleaceae > JBMDYE01. The sequence goes on from JBMDYE010000413.1 coordinate 8,103, forward strand.
CTGTTTGATCAGCAGACTGATCCTTTGTACCCATAGGGATATTCGGATTGGCATTAATTCCGGGTTCTGGAGCTTGGTTGTTTTGATTTTGTTCCATTATTTTTCCTACCCCCAAGGATAGATTTATGACCTATTTCTGATCTATAATCAAAAAACGGCTCAAAAAATAATAGAGAGCCACAATCGACAAGCGATTGAATTGACTCTCCGTTTCCACCAGACTAACCAGAGGGAATAAAGGATTGCACCCAGTACATTTATCAATATAGGTCTAAATTTCGAGCCGCGCCTCTATCTTGAGATAGAGATCGAGGGAAAACTAAAATTCCAGTTGACTGGAGAGTATTCTCCAAACCTTGGGGACATTAAGACTGGCCTTGATTTGGATTTGTCCCGATTTCCCCTCCGCACCAGAACTCCGTTTCCAACCCATACCAGACATCAGAATATTGACAAGACACCCTTAGAAGCTGAGACATTTGTTTAAACGTCTCAGCTTTTTAGTCATCCCCCATTGTTTGAGCGTTGGGAGGTCAGATTCAGTGGATTAAATTCTGAGGCGCTGGGTCATCGGTTGTCACCCAAGAAGAAAATTTTATTGATCTCTGTAGACCTACGGATGTGATTGCCTCTAAAACGCCAGATCCGCAGCAATCTCAGCCAATTTACAGCAAAATCAACCAAAAACACAAAAAAAGTTGAGATTATTAGTTCAGTTTGTCAGTAAAACTACGGAGATTTTTTAAGAAGATTTTCAGAAAAACTATCTTTTAAAAAATTGCTCCCAACAATTTAGTCTAATCAGCAAAAACCCTATGGATAAAGGGGAGTTGAGTCTGGATCACCAAATTTCCTTCTCAGGGTAGATGTATAATTTTATTTAATTTTTAATTCTAAAGAAAGAGTTGATTATCAATTGGAGATCTGAAATTAATTCCTTTTTAGGGACGCGATCGATAATCAATGGATCAATTTTTTTTACATCAGCTTTTTTAAAATCTCCAATTAAAATGAAATCTATCATTTTTTTTGATTTCTTGTGAAACACATCAAATAATATGGATGCTATAAATTTTTTAACTTTAACGAATAGTTTGATTGACGCTAATCAAATTATTATTTCCATCTTACTGCTGCATATTCTGCTCAAACGTCTAGACTTTCCATTTCGAGGATTTGTTTTTTTATTGATCACTTTTTTTCTCCTGAGTGGCAGTCTCAACTTGTTAGAAAAAAATTTCATTATCCCAGGTTTAATTGATTTTCCTAATTTCTGGCTACTTGCCACCAAAACTTTAATTTTAGGAGTCGGGTTTTATACCCTTTTCCTACTTTTTAAAGTGATTCCAATTATTTTAGAAATTCCTGCTCCTGCCGAACTGCAAGATCTGAATCACCAGTTAAAAATAGCGATTTTAGAACGGCAAAAAGCCAAAGAAGAATTGCAGCAAGAAAAAGACTTTCTGAGTGCTTTACTTGAGCATTTATGTGAAGGAATTGCTGTTTGTGACAATCAGGGAAAATTGATTTTATTTAACAAAGCTTGTCGAGAATTTCATGAAAGATCCGAAACCGAAGTCAACGCCGAAGATTGGGCAGATTATTATCGTTTGTATCGTCCCGATGGTGAAACCTTAATGCAGCCAGAGGAAATTCCCTTAATCCGAGCGCTGCAAGGAGAAATTGTTCGGAATGCTGAAATGATAATTCGTTCAGCATCAGGAAAATTGCGAATTCTTTTAGCCAATGGACAGGCATTTTTTAACCCCCAAGGGCAAAAATTAGGGGCTGTGGTCGCTATGTATGATATCACAGAACAAAAAAAAGCTGAAGCCGCCCTTCAACAGTCGAAAGCCGAACTTGAAAACCGGGTGGAGGAACGCACCAATCAGTTACAAAAAACCATTGAACAGTTAGAATTAGAAGCGCAAGAACGGTCTAAAGTTGAAGCCGCTTTAAGAAATAGCCAAACCCAACTGCAACTGATTTTAGAAAACTCACCAACGGTGATTTATGCCAAAGATACTCAGGGACGCTTCACCCTGGTTAACCCTAAATTTGAAAGCTTATTTAATCTCAGCAGTTGCCAAATTTTAGGTCAAACCAATCAGGAGGTGTTTACCGCCGAAGCGGCTCAAAAATTAGAGGCGATTGAACAGCAAGTTTTAACGGAAGGAAGACCGATCAAACTAGAGGAAAAAATTCCTTGTTACCATCAATATCGCACGTTTTTATCCATTAAGTTTCCTTTAGTCGGTTATGATGGTATTCCCTACGGATTGTGTAGTATTTCAACGGATATTACCGACCGCAAACAAATGGAAGAACAACTAAGGTTATTTGAATCCGCTGTAAATCGTGCTAATGATGCAATTGTCATTACAGAATCTCAACCGTTGACTCCCCCAGGGCCGAAAATTCTCTATGTGAATGAAGCCTTTACAGATTTAAGCGGATATACGGCGGATGAAATCGTTGGTCAAACGCCTCGATTATTACAGGGATCAGAAACTGATCGGGAACAATTGGCTCGAATTCGAGCGAGTTTACGGGAGAAAAAACCGATTCATGCAGAACTGATTAACTATCAAAAAGATGGCTCAAAATATTGGGTGGAAATGAGCATTTCTCCGGTGATTAATCAAGAGGGTAAAACCACCCATTTTGTCTCGGTACAACGGGATGTTACCAATCAAAAACTCTATGCCGCGACTTTACTGCGAGAACGGCAACAAATGCAGAAAATTATTACCGATGCACCCTTTGCCGTTGCCATGTTAGATCGAGAATTACGGTATATTGCCCATAGTAGAAAATGGTTAGAAGATTATCGGTTATCAGAAGAATCGTTAATTGGTTCAAGCCATGAACAAATTTTTTCTGAACTTAGGGATTATTGGCATCAAATTTACCAAAGAGCATTAGGGGGAGAAACCCTTTCCTGTGCCGAAGACTCGATTAAATATCCCGATGGTCAGCAAGGTTATTTGCGATGGGCAATTCATCCTTGGTGGATTGATGAACAAGAAGTGGGGGGAATTATTATTGCCACTTACCCAATTGATGAGTTAGTAAAAGCTAGAGAAGGTGCGATCGCCAGTGGACGATTAAAATCTCAATTTATTGCCAATATGAGTCATGAAATTAGAACCCCGATGAACGGCGTTTTAGGGATGGCAGGCTTGTTATTAAAAACCGAATTAACGCCCAAACAATTAGATTTTGTGCGCGCCATCCGCACCAGTGCGGATCATTTGCTGGGGATTATTAATGATATTTTAGATTTCTCGAAGTTAGAAGCGAGAGAAATGGTCTTAGAACAGTTAGACTTTGACTTAGATGAATGTATCGAAATTGTTTTAGATTTATTAGCAACTCAAGCGGAGGAAAAACGCTTAGAATTAGCGGTATTAATTGATCCCGATGTCCCTCGGCAATTACGGGGCGATCCGAATCGATTACGACAAATTCTGATTAATTTAATCGGAAATGCGATTAAATTTACGCCCGCTGGAGAAGTGGTCTTGCAAGTGAAAAAACTACCCACTCAAGACTCCTCAATTCGGTTATATTTTAGTGTAAAAGACACAGGAATTGGCATTTCGTCAGACGCTAAATCCAGATTATTTGAAGCCTTTTCTCAAGTCGATGCTTCCACCACTCGTCAATTTGGCGGGACGGGTTTGGGGTTAGTGATTTGTAGACAATTAGTAGAGTTAATGGGCGGTGAAATTGGGGTGGAAAGTCAAGAAGCTCATGGCTCAACCTTTTGGTTTACCGCTCAATTTACCCCCCCAGAATTGATTGATAAACCGGATTTTCCGAAAACATTATCCCAATTAAAAGTATTAGTGGTGGACTCTAGCCCAATGGTACGCCAGTCGGTGCGGTGTTTTGCCCGGTCTTGGGGAATGCAGTCCGATGAAGCGGCTCATGCGGATCAAGCGTTAGTCCGGTTACGATCGGCGGCTAGGGGTCGCAAACCCTATGATTTTGCCGTGTTTGATCAACAGTTATTGTTGAGTCGGGGAGAACGATTTTTAGAAGTGATTCAAAATGATCCCCGTTTGAGTTCTACGAAATTAGTGTTAATGACCTCAATGAATCAGGTGACTCAGGCGGAAGAATTGTTAGAAAGTGGGTTTTCGAGTTATGTGATTAAACCCTTGCGGGCTTCCCGGTTATTTGATGCACTATTAACCGCTATTGCCACAGAAATTGCTTGTGTTTTAGAACAAAGACGATTACAACAAGATGCTCAAAAACATCAAACACCGTCTGCGTTTAATTTAAAAATTTTGCTCGTGGAAGATCATCCAATTAACCAACAAGTGATTCTCAATCAATTAAGTTTATTAGGGTGTGAAGCGGACTTAGCTGATAATGGGGAACAAGCGTTAAAACGGTTAGAATCGAATTCCTATGATATTGTTTTCATGGATTGTCAAATGCCTGTCTTAGATGGGTATGCTACAACTCAAGAACTGCGGCGACGGGAAGGGAAAAATCGTCATACCACGATCATTGCCCTGACTGCCCATGCCCTTCCTGTTGATCGTCAAAAGTGTTTAGCAGTGGGCATGGATGATTATATTAGCAAACCTGTTGAACAGGAGGAATTAGAAGCGGTGTTACGTCATTGGTCATCTCAAAAACAAAGTCAATCAGAAGTTTTGGTTCCTGCGGATGCTGCCAAATTGCAATCCGGTGAACCGGAAAATTTAAGTGATGAAAAGTCAGGATTAGACAGGAATTCAGGAAATTCTCCTAGCCCGATGCCCTTAGATTTGAAGCGGTTACAAACGATTTCACGAGGGAAAGTTGAGTTTCAACAAAAACTTCTCAAAATGTATCTTGAAAATGCAAAAACTGATTTAAAAACGATTAAAAAAGCGATCAAATCAGAAGATTATGAAACCTTGGTGGCGAGCGCCCACCGCTTAAAAGGATCAAGTGGAAATGTGGGAATGCGACATCTACCTGGTTTTGCGGCTCATTTAGAACAAAAAGCCCGCCAAAAAACCCTAGAAGGTTGTCAGGAATTAGTGATAAAAATGGAAGACCATTTACAACAAGCGATCGCCTTTATAAACAGTCATTTTTCCTAATTGTATAGAAGGCAGTAGAGACGTGCCATGGCACGTCTCTACAATTTTAATTCTTAATTCTTAATTCTTAATTCCTATTCTATGGCTACAATTTTAATTGTTGATGATGATATTACAACACAACTAATTTTACAGCACGCCCTCGAAGAGCAAGGTCATACCGTTTATACGGCTGATAATGGGAAAATGGCGATTGATTTAGCGGAAAAATTCTATCCGAATTTGATGATTTGTGATTGGATGATGCCGGAAATGGACGGCTTAGATGTCTGCAAAAGCATTAAATCTAATCCCAGATTAACCTCTGTATTTTTTATCTTACTCACCGCTAAAGAAAACATGAAAGATCGGATTCAAGGATTAGATACGGGAGCCGATGATTTCATTTCTAAACCGATTGAAATTGATGAGTTATTAGCGAGGGTTCGTTCCGGTTTAAGAATCAATAATCTCAATCAAGAAGTTTTAAAAACCAATCAACGTTTAAAACAAGCTCTTTCTAACCTCAAACGGGCTCAAGCTCAACTGATTCAAAATGAAAGAATGGGGAGTTTATACCAATTTGTTGCCGGAATTGCCCATGAAATTAATAATCCTGTTACCTTTATTAGAGGGAATTTAGATCATGTCTATCATTATAGCCACGATTTATTAGATTTAGTAAAAATGTACCAGCAAGTTTATCCTCAGCCTCCCTCAGAAATTAACAGAAAAATAGAAGAAATTGAACTGGATTTTTTAGAAGACGATTTCCCTCACGTTTTAGATTCAATGCAGCAGGGAACCGAACGAATTAAAATGATTATTCAGTCTCTTAGAAATTTTTCTCGTTTGGATGAATCCGAGCAAAAATTAGCGGATATTCATGAAGGGCTCGACAATACATTACTTTTGCTACAAAACAGATTTAAAGAAAAAACAAAACGTCCCATTCAAGTGATTAAATATTATGGAAATCTGCCTAAAATTCTTTGTTATCCGGGTCAACTGAATCAAGTGTTTATGAATTTATTGAATAATGCCGTTGATGCCCTTGCTAAACAGCAGCAAGATCATCCAAGTTTTGAACCTAAAATTTTGATCAAAACTGAAATAATTTCTCACGTTGATGTTAATGGGGTTCCCATCCCTCAAATTAGACTGGTGATTAAAGATAATGGCGTGGGAATTTCTAAAGCGATTCGTCACAAAATTTTTGACCCCTTCTTCACCACAAAACCTGTCGGTTCTGGAACCGGGTTAGGGTTAAGTATTGCCTATGAAATTATTGTTGAAAAACATGGGGGTACAATCAATGTTTGCTCTGAACTGGGTAAAGGTTCAGAATTTATTATCGAAATTCCAGTCAAAACTTAATCTGTTTAAAGGGGAGTGGAGGATAAGGTTAAAACATAGTTTGTGTTAGTATTTCCTTCAAATTGAGATACTCTCGCAAAATAGGTTCCTCCGGGGATTTGAGCAAATTCAATTAATTCAGGAGTTAACCCAAAATTGGCAGAAGAGGCAAAAATCTCGTTCGTTTCAATGGCTTGGTTTCCATTCAAATCTTGAATTAATTCGACATCCACATCGGCTCTTAACTGACTCAGAGATAAGCTAAACTGGCTGATATTATTGGGGATAATAAACTGATAGATATCAATAGGGTTATCAGTTGTTACATCTCCCACAATCACTCGATCTCCTAAGAGAATATCGGCATTAATGGCTTGAGTTAAATCATCTTTAAATTCTGGCGGTGTTCCTAAACGTCCTTCGGTTAATCCCACTCGTAAATAATGTTCAAAAAAACTATTATATTCGTTATCCTCAATTTGAGATAAAACATCGGGATTTTGAGCTAGGTAGTAATTCGTATCAAAAAACGGACTGGGGTTGCGTCCTTCATACTGTCCATAGAAGAAAAAATGTTCAAAGGGGTTAATTTCTCTCCTTAAAAATGCCGCCGTTACATCGGCATTTTGTTCTAAATAATAAAAGGGATCAAATAACGGATTAGGAGACCGCAATTCAAATTGTCCGTACTCCACAAAATGATCAACCGCCGTTAAACCGCCTTCATCAATTTGAGCAGCAACATCGGTATTTCGGGAGCGATAATAACTGCTATTAAATAAAGAATTGGGTTCGTAACCTTGGAAGATGCCAACGGTAAAGAAATGTTCAAAAGCGGTATTATATTCACGGTTTTCTAGGGCTTGAACAACGTCGGGATACTCAGACAAATAAAATTCTTCATCAAATAGAGTTTCTAATGTTAACATTTCTGGATCACCTCTCCCTTACAACTAAGCTTTCAACTTTAGCATTCATTCTACCCAATCTAAAATCTAAAATGTTCCTGTTCAAGGACTTGACAAAACGCTTCTAAAATGTTTAAACAAGATAGTTAATCTTTCGGGGGAATTCCCGGAGTCTGGATTCAAATTTTTTGTACTTTTTATCCCCATCGGCTCAGTTCATAATATGGCTAAATCTTCCCTGATGAAATTATTACGACAAGCTTATTGTCTTGTCCAGATCTCTCAAAAAACCGGAATCCCGACGGATGAATTATTGGGGAGATTCCAAGCCGAAAAAAAACCATTATTGACGTTAAATCGGCGTCGTTTGTTGCAGTTAGGATTAGGAGCAGCCAGTGCGATCGCTGCCACAACGTTACACCAAAATCAACGAGTTATTGCTCAACCGTCTGCGGTTCCTCCGATTTTAATTGTCGGGGCAGGAATTGCCGGATTAACTGCCGCTTATCGGTTAGCGCAAGTGGGGATTCCCGTTAATATTATTGAAGCGAGAAATCGAGTGGGGGGGAGAATTCGCACCTTACCGAAAGCAGCCGGAACCTCGTTATATGCTGACTTAGGAGGAGAATTTATTAATAGTGACCATACGAATTTAATTAATTTAGCCCTAGAGTTAGGATTGCGATTTATTGATTTAGAAGCCGCCGATGCGGGGTTAATTCAAGAAACTTACTTTTTTGCCGGAACCCGAATTTCATTAGCAGATATTGTCCGAGATTTTGTTCCCGTAGCTGAACAAGTTGAATCCGATTTAGCTGCCTTAGAAAATTTTACCAATTACACAACGCCTGATGAAGCGGCTATTGCCTTAGATAGTATTTCTCTCGCTGATTATTTAGATGGAATTCCCACTTCACCGATTATTCGCCAACTCTTGAGAATCGCTTATACAATTGAATTTGGTTTAGATGCGGAAGAACAATCTCCCTTAAATTTAATTTATTATATTGGAACCGATCCCACTAACTTTAGTTTATTTGGCGAAAGTGATGAACGGTTTTATATTGATGGCGGCAATCAACAAGTTCCCCAACGGTTAGCGGAATTATTAGCAGGTTCAATTGAACTCGGAACTGCTTTAGAAGTTATTAGCCCTGCCTCTAATGGCGGATATCAAGTGAGTTTAAGAGCCGGAAATCGGACGGTTGAACGAACTTATCAACGGGTAGTCTTAACGGTTCCTTTTAGTGTATTGAGAAACGTTACAATTAATGTAGATTTACCTCCTCTGAAACGAGAAGCCATTGAAACAGTTGGGTACGGAACAAACTCTAAATTAATTACAGGTTATACTCAAAAAGTTTGGAGAACTCAATATAATTCTACGGGAACAGTTTTTACCGATCTGGGCTTTCAAAATACCTGGGAAACCAGCGCCAGCCGCTATTCTCCAGGGACGATTGGATTAATCACCAATTACACCGGAGGAACCCAAGGAGTTGCTATTGGTGCAGGAACCGCAGAAGAACAAGCTCAAAAGTTGAGATCGCAATTTGATCTAATTTTTCCAGGTAGTTTTTCAGCCGCAATTGCGAATCAATCAGCCCGTGCTTATTGGCTTGGCGATCGCTACAGTCAAGGGTCTTATTTATGTTACCGTCCCGGTCAATTTACCCGTTTTTATGGAGTAGAAGGAGAACGAGTAGGGAATTTATTTTTTGCGGGAGAACATTGTTCTTTAGAATATCAAGGTTTTATGGAAGGCGGATGTGAAACGGGAGAATTAGTTGCTTTAGAAATTTTAGATGATTTAGGATTAAGAGGAATTGCCGAATCCCTCCGCGCCCGAATGCAACTGAACCTCAGCCAACGCCGAGGTCGCAGCAGTCGTCGTCCAGGACGCCAGTAATCAGTCACCAGTCACCAGTCAGTAGAGACGCGCCGGGGCGGAGCCATGCCGATAGGCTTTTGGCGCGTCTGTACCCAGTCACCAGTCACCAGTCATCAGTTATCAGTAAGAGCGTGCTTCTTCCCTATTCCCTATTCCCTATTCCCTCTTTAATTCTTAATTCTTAATTCTTAATTCTTAATTCTTATTTATGGTTCTATTGAAACAGCGATTATTTTTAAGAATTATTCAACGTCTTCCGCTGCGGTTTATTGTGGTGGTTCCGTTTGTGACTCAAATTGTTGTGGCTGTGGCGGTTACGGGATGGCTATCTTTACGCAACGGACAAAACGCAATTGATAATTTAGCATCTCAATTGCAACATGAGATTTCAGATGGAATTGAAGATCAGATTTTAGATTATCTCGAAGCCCCTGTTATTATCAATCAAATTAATGTTAATGCTGTCATATCAGAAGAATTAAATCTTCAAAAATCCTCACAGCTATTTCAGCATTTTTCACAACAATTGCAAATTTTTCCAGATATCGATTATATTTATGTGGCAACTTCCGAGGGAAAATTTGTTTCGGTAACGAGTAGAAATCAGCAAGGAACGATTGGTAAACTTGTTAATCAATCTCCTCAAGGATTTTTTAACCTTTATCAACTGAATAATGAAGGTAAAACCGATCAATTACTTCAAGTTTCTCCCGAAAAATCTGATCCTAAACAGCGACTTTGGTATCAGATTGCTACCCAAACTAAAACGGCAGTATGGACGCCAATTTATCCCCTCCATGACATAAATTCCCTGGGAATAACCAATAGTTATCCGGTTTATGATCAGCAAGGAAAACTGAAAGCGGTTTTTGGAAGTGATATATTGTTATCTGATATTGGTCAATTTCTAAGCCGTCTTAACATTGGAAAAACCGGACAAAGTTTTATTATCGAACCATCGGGATTATTAGTGGCAACTTCTACGAGAAATATTTCTTATTCTTCGCACCAAAACGGCGAAATGAAACGGATTTCTGCCTTAGTCAGTGAGAATAAAATTACCCAAGCAACGGCTCAATACTTAAAATCTTATTTTGGAGATTTTAGAAAAATTAAAAAACCTCAACAACTTACATTTAATATTGAGGGCAAACCTTACTATTTACAAGTCACTCCCATAACAGATCATTTGGGGATTAATTGGTTGCTAGTGGTGACAATTCCTGAAGTCGATTTCATGGAAAAAATTCATGAAAATACCAGAAATACAATTTTATTATGTTTGAGTGCGTTAGGGATTGCGACGGGGTTAGGTATTTTAACGTCTCGTTGGATTACGAAACCGATTCTTGAGTTACGCAATGCGAGTTTAGCGATCGCAACAGGCAATCTAAACCAAACCCTAGAAGTCCAAAGTATCAAAGAATTTAATACGTTAGCCCTCGCCTTTAATCAAATGAGTTATCAGTTGCAGCAATCTCATCTAAAATTAGAAGAATATTCTCGATCTTTAGAACAAAAAGTTGAAGACCGCACTCGTGCTTTAGAACAAGAAATACAGGAAAAAACAATCGTTCAAGAAACCTTACGAGAACAAAATGTTATCATTAACCGTCAAAATCTAGTATTAGCTGAACTCGCCGCAGATACAACCTTTCGGAGTGGCAATTTATCAGCCAGTGTGCAGAAATTAACAGAAGCAATGGGGCAAGTTTTAGGACGGGAACGCAGCAGTATCTGGTTATATGATCAACCGAGAATTCATCTGTGTTGTTTAGATTTATTCACGTTAAGTACAGGACAACATTCAACGGAAGCAGATTTAGATGTTGCAGATTATCCCCATTATTTTTTAGCTTTAGAAACAGAAACCGTGATTCCCGCCGATGATGCTTGTACTGATTATCGAACTTGCGAGTTTCGCGACAATTATTTTCAACCATTAGGGATTACTTCCGTCTTGGAAATTCCCCTGCAAAGAAATGGTGAAATTATTGGTGTTTTATGTGCAGAACATATTGGCGAATTCAAACCTTGGACAATCGAAGAACAAGGATTTGCGCGCTCCATTGGCAATTTAGTTTCCCTAGCCATTGAAAGTTATAATCGTCACTTAACCGAGGACAAACTTCGTCAAAGTGAAGCCAATTTAGCAGCAGCACAACGCATTGCCCATATTGGCAATTGGAGTTATGAAATTGATAGCGAAAAACTAATTTGGTCTGAGGAAGTCTTTCGGATTTTTGGGTTTGATCCGCGTTCATCAAAACCGAGTTTCACACAACTAAGAGAGATGATTTATGCTGATGATCTGGAGTTGTGGCAAGCCAAAGTTGAAGCAGCAATTAGAGATCGAAATTGCTTTGAATTAGATCATCGGATTTTACGGACGGATGGCTCAGTTCGATATATTGAAAGCCGAGGTCAGCCGATTGTTAATCCGCAAGGAGAAGTAACCGGATTATTTGGCACAATTATTGATATTACCGATCGAAAATTAACGGAAAAAGCGTTAAGAGATGCTGAAGAACGCTGGCAGTTAGCAGTCAGAAATGATGGGATTTGGGATTGGGATATCCAAACCAACGACGTTTTTTATTCTAAACGCTGGAAGGAAATGTTGGGGTATACGGAAGCAGAAATTCTTCATGAAATTGAAACCGTTTTTAACCTAATTCATCCCCAGGATCAGCGTATTCTTCAACAAGCTATTGATGATTATTTATCGGGAAAAACTTCTGAATATGTCACCGAATTTCGGATGCGTTGTAAAGATGGAAGTTATAAATGGGTTTTATCACGAGGACAAGCGGTGCGAGATGCGACGGGAAAACCGATCCGTTTGGTGGGTTCCCATGTCGATATTAGTGATGTTTACAACGAGCTTCGCTTACGCAAACAACGAGAAGAAGCATTACAATTAATTCTACAAGGAACCGCCACCACCACAGGCAGTCAGTTTTTTCAATGTTTAGTTAAAAGTCTCGCTCAAGTTCTCAAAGTTCGTTATTGTTTTGTAGCAGAATGTATCGGTACTAATTCTATTCAAGCCCGCACTTTAGGCTTTTGGAATGGGGATACCTTTGGAGAAAATTTTGAATACAACTTAGCCGGAACTCCTTGCGCTGAAATTATTAAACATGAAATTTGTTACTATCCTCGGCAGGTGAAAGAACTATTTCCCAATTCTAAGTTATTAGTGAATTTAGGCATTGAGTCTTACTGGGGAATTTCCTTACATAATATGACGGGAAAAGTTATTGGGTTTCTGTCTGTTTTGGATGTTGTTCCGATTGAACATACAGAACTTTATGAATCGATTTTGAAAATTTTTGGGGCTAGGGCTGGTGCTGAATTAGAACGAAAACAAACTGAAACCGCTTTACGGTTAGCAAAAGAAGCCGCAGAAGTTGCGAACAAAGCCAAAAGTGAATTTTTAGCGAATATGAGTCATGAGTTAAGAACACCCCTCAATGGCATTTTAGGCTATGCTCAAATTTTACAACGTTCATTAAACCTTAATACACAACGGAATGGAATTACCGTAATTGAACAATGTGGGAACCATTTACTAAATTTAATTAATGATATTTTAGATTTCTCAAAAATTGAAGCCGGAAAAATGGAATTGTATCCTAGAGATTTCCATTTGCCTTCTTTTCTATCAGGACTTTCTGAAATTATTAGAATTAGAGCCGAACAGAAAAAAATAGAGTTTAGATTTATTGCTGATCCCCAGCTACCCATCAGTATTCACGCCGATGATAAACGGTTACGTCAAATTTTGTTAAATTTGTTAGGCAATGCGGTTAAATTTACTGAACAAGGAAGCGTCACCTTTACTGTTCAGCAAATTAATCAAAATCTTAGTATTTTTCCGCCCTTATCGACCCTTCAGTTTTGTATTCAAGATACGGGGGTGGGAATCACTCCTGAATTAGTCGAAAAAATCTTTCAACCCTTTGAGCAAGCGGGTTCAATTATTCATCGTTCGGAAGGTACAGGTTTAGGACTTTCAATTAGCCAAAAAATTATCACCTTAATGGGGAGTCAAATTCAGGTTAGTAGTATTTTGAATCAAGGAAGTACCTTTTGGTTTGAGGTGGAATTTCCGATTTCTAATGAATGGGCTTCCTCCCTGACTCCCCTTCAGCAACAAAAAGTAATTGGCTATCAAGGTCAAACTCGAAAAATTTTAATTGTTGATGATAAGGAAATGAACCGTAACGTTTTACAAGAAGTTTTAACCTCCCTGGGATTTGAATGTTTTGAAGCGAGCGACGGGGAAGAAGCCTATGAGCAAGCGCTCGCGATTAAACCAGATTTAATCATTACAGATTTAGTCATGCCCGTATTAGATGGCTTTGAGTTAACTCGCCGTTTGCGACAATCTGATAATCTCAATAATTTAATCATTATTGCTTCCTCTGCTAGTGTTTTAGAATCCTATCAAACCCAAAGTTTAGAAGTGGGTTGTGATGGGTTCTTGCCGAAACCGATTGAAATTGAACAGTTACTCATTTGCTTAAAAAAACATCTTCATCTTGATTGGATTTATGAACAAAACCCAACTCCCAAAAACAGTTTACCTTGTCAAGAACCGTTGAATTTTAATTCCCTTGATGCGCCTTCCCTAGCCGTCCTCAAAACGATTTATGAATCGGCTCGAATCGGCGATATTGAAACGATTCAAAATGAAGCCCAACGCTTACAAACCTTGATTCCTGAACATCAAGAATTTGCCCAATATATTTTCCACTTAGCTGAAGAATTTGAAGATCAGAAAATTTTCAAGTTAGTCGGTCAATATGTGGCTTCTCGCTCCGATTCCCAATAAAGAACTAAAATTTTTTATTTTATAATTATGAATAGGAGGATGTATAGCCTCTTTTCACTGGGCGAGTTTGCACGAGGAATAACAGATGGCTCCCAATCCTAGCATCATCAATGCTGTTGAAAATCTTGGTTATCGGGTCAGTAGCGGCGATGTGGCAGCAAAAGCAGGTATTGATGTAAATGTGGCACAACGGGAACTCCTAGCCCTAGCGTCCGAGGCGGGAGGTCATTTACAAGTTGCTGAATCTGGAGATATTGCGTTTGAATTTCCCCGCAATTTTAAGGGAATTCTGAGAAATAAATATTGGCGCTTAAAACTTCAAGATTGGTGGCAAAAAGTTTGGCGGGTTTTATTTTATCTAATTCGCATTTCCTTTGGAATTGTTCTCATTTTATCGATTGTTTTAATTGTTGTTGCGATTTCAGCCATTCTGATTGTGATTAGTTCCAATTCCGATAATGATAGTTCGGGGGGGTCTGATGGGGGCGGTGGCGGTGGATTTATTCCGATTGCTTGGTTATGGCCGGATTGGTGGTGGTTTGTGTCTTGGGATGATAACTATTATCAACGGCAAGACCTAGCAAGTTCTCCTAAAAATCGGATGAATTTTCTAGAATCAATCTTTTCTTTTCTATTTGGAGATGGCAACCCAAATTATAATTTAGAAGAACGACGGTGGCAATCCATCGGAACAGTTATTCGGAACAATCGAGGGGCAATTATTGCAGAACAAATTACCCCCTATTTAGATGATTTAGGTTCGGGTGCTGACCAAGAATTTGAAGATTATATGTTACCTGTTTTGGCTCGGTTTGATGGCAGACCTGAAGTCACTCAAGAGGGACAATTTGTTTATCATTTTCCGCAACTACAAACCACTGCCCAAGAATCCCATGCTGAACCTGTTACCGCTTATTTAAAAGAAAGACCTCGACGGTTTACCTTAGCCAGTTCCGGTCAAGTCATGGGGGCAATTGGCTTAGGGGCGGTTAATTTAATTGGGGCATTAATGTTAGGAAGTTTATTAAAAACTCCTGCGATTGCTTCCTACTTAACTGGATTTTTAGGGTTTGTTCAAATTGTTTATCCGATTTTACTGGCTTATGGGATTGGCTTTTTAGTGATTCCCTTAATTCGCTATTTTTGGGTTCAATGGCGTAACCAAAAAATTGAAACTCGTAATGAAATGAGGCAAGAACGGGTAATCCTGTTAAATCAAGCTAACCCCGTCATTCAAGAAAAACTTAATTATGCCCGTGAATTTGCCACAGAAACGGTGATTAGCAAAGATAATTTAGCTTATACAACGGAAACGAATTTAATCGAACAGGAGGAAAAAAATTCTGCAAAAATTGATGCGGAATGGCAAAAACGATTAGATCGATCTTCAGGGGAGTGAATTAATTAATTTCATGAAAACGGTTTAGAAATTAATCCTTTTTTCAGGGCTAAAATGGCGGCTTGGGTTCGATCACGCACTTCTAACTTTTGTAAAATTGTGTGAACATGAACCCGAACTGTCCCTGATGTGATATGGAGTAAATGTGCGATTTCCTGATTCGTTTTTCCTTGAGCAATTAAGGTTAAAATTTCTTGTTCTCGCTGGGTTAAACTATGATCTGGGAGGACAAAATTTTGAGTGGCTTCTGACTGGTTTTTTTCAACTAGAGAACGAATTTCTGTAGTAACAGTTTGATCCCACCAAGAAGCACCAGCAACCACAGAGCGTAAAGCTAAAATTAATAAATTGGGTTCAATTCCTTTTAAACAATACCCGGATGCACCTGCCGTAATTAACCGTTCAACTAAATTTTTTTGAGAATGAGATGTTAAAACTAAAATCGGCATACTCGGATGGTTTTGTTTAATTTGACGGCACGCTTCTACCCCCCCCAGTCCGGGTAATCCGATATCTAATAAAACGATATCGGGTAAATGTTGATTCGCTAATTCAACGGCTGTTTCTCCGTCCATCGCTTCACCAATAATTTTTATATCCGGTTCTTTTTGCAATCGAATTGTTAGTCCTAAACGGAATAATTCATCATCTTCCACTAATAAAATTCTTAAGACTTGTGATAACATCTTTTTGATTTATTCCTAAAAAATTTAAGCTTTAAAGTTCAATTTCTCCTTGGGCTAAAGCCGGAAGACAAAAACAAAACATTGCCCCATTGGGAATGCGGTTCTCTGCCCAAATTATACCCCCATGCGCTTCAATAATTTGTCGCGTTAAGTATAATCCTAATCCTGAACCTTGAGCTTGGCGCTCAGTATTTCCTTGGTAAAATCGCTGAAATAAATTGGGCAGTTCTGCGGGCGTTATTCCCAGACCTTGATCCCAGACTTTCACGACCTGAAAATTAGGTTCAGACTCTAAGATAATTTGAACCCGACCTCCCCGAGGTGAATGATTAATTCCATTAATTAATAAATTGCTAAAAACACGCTGAAGTTGCAGTTGATCTCCTGTCACCCAAAAAAAACGCCGAAAATCTGAGTCTCCATAATTTAAATCCAAATAAATTCTCCTTGTTGTCGCTAAATCTGTTAAATTAGCGATCGCTTCCTCGGCAATTTTTACTAAATTAATCGCTTCTAAATTTAAGGTTAATCCCTCAGTATCATTGCGATAAACATCTAATAAAGTTTGAACTAACTGTAAACTTCTCTGGTGAGAGCGCAACATCATATCTAGAATTCTTTCTTGAGTCGAATTAAGATCACCAAACTGTCTGTTTTGCCAGGATTTTAAAGTTTCAATGGCTCCTAAAAGGGGTGTTTTTAAATCATGAGTGAGAGTCGAGGCAAAATCTTCTCGAATACTTTCTAATTTATGATGGGCTTCGAGTTGGGCTTTTTGTTGAGCAAGAACTTCTTCATAGCGACGAGTGCGATCGCTTAACCAAGCCGTAACAATTAAGGCAAAAACAGCAATTATTCGATTCGCAATTGTTGCTGTTTTTATGAGTTCAGTGCTGGGAAAGACTAAATTAAATAACGTTAATAAACAAGCAGCGATAGTTACTTTTAGAGTAATTTTACTATTTAAACGAGGGTGCGACAGTAAAATCGGAATCGTATAAAGATAACCAAAAACATAGTCGGCAGGAGTCATATATTCTAAAAAAATCAACGTTGCAAATAATCCCCCAATTAACCCATAGATAATTTGATACTGATGTTTAATATTCCAACTATTTTTTAAAATCATAATTGAAGACTCAAAAACTTATTCTTTTTAATTTAACTTAAACTTAACCGAGAGAGTCAACTATATCTCCCGTTATACTCATCTCTATCAAAACGTTTATGCTTTTGGGTAGAAATCCCTATCAAGCTCTTATATTTTTTGCTTATATCACCTTCTGAACAGAATTCTACTTGTTGTTAGATGGCTTTTTCTAGAAAAAGACAGAAAATTAAATAAATGAAATTCTACAGCTAATCTTGATCATATTTATGTGGCAAGGCTTGTTTCAAATTGTCCTAACATTAGGATTGTTAGTAGCGATTGTCCCTGTTTTAGGAACCTATATCGCTAATGTTTTCTTAGGGAAAAAAACCCTTCTTGATCCCTTTCTCAATCCCCTGGAACGGTTAATTTATCAAGTTAGTGGCATTCGTTTACAACGGGATATGACGGGTTGGCAATATGCTCGTTCCCTACTCATTACTAACTTATTGATGGGAATTTTTGTTTATTTAATGATCAGTTTACAAGGCGTTTTACCCTTAAACCCCATGCAATTAAATGCTCCGCGTTGGGATTTAACCTTACATACAACCATTTCGTTTTTAACCAATACGGATCAACAACATTATTCGGGTGAAAATACTCTTAGTTATAGCAGTCAGGTACTCGCATTAGGTTTTTTAATGTTTACCTCTGCTGCGACAGGTTTAGCGGTTTCGATTGCATTTATTCGAGGAGTTACAGGACGAACATTAGGAAATTTTTACGTGGATTTGACCCGTTCTATTACTCGAATATTATTACCAATTTCGTTAATCGGAGCCTTGCTTTTATTAGCATTAGGTGTACCCGAAACCTTAGCAGGAGCGCAAATTATTACTGCTTTAGAGGGAGGAACTCAAGCGATCGCACGGGGGCCTGTTGCTCACTTTGAAATCATTAAACAATTAGGAGAAAATGGAGGAGGTTTCTTTGGCGTTAACTCCGCCCATCCCTATGAAAATCCTAATGGGTTTTCTAACTTAATAGAAACCTTAGCAATGGTTTGTATTCCCACTGCTTTGATTTATACCTTTGGAATTTTTATCCAGGACAAAAAACAAGCTTGGCTGTTATTTGGCATGGTATTTTTAATCTATTCTGGCTTGATTATGATCACAGCTTTTGGAGAATTTCAAGGGAATTCTATTGTTAATTCTGTTCTCGGTCAACAAGTCCCTAATTTAGAAGGAAAAGAAACCCGATTCGGTTGGGCAGAAACGGCATTATGGGCGGTGACTACAACCGGAACCATGTGCGGCGCCGTTAATGGAATGCTTGATTCTTTCATGCCCACTGGGGGGTTTTCCACCTTATCAAATCTATTTTTACAGATTGTTTGGGGCGGACAAGGAACCGGAACCGTTTATTTATTTATCTTCCTGATTTTAACGGTATTTTTAACCGGATTAATGGTGGGAAGAACCCCAGAATTTCTAGGGCGAAAAGTTGAAAAACGAGAAATTATTTTGGCTAGCGTCATTTTACTGGTTCACCCGATTGTCATTTTAATTCCTGGTGCCATTACCCTCACCTATCCTCAGCTTTCAGGCATTTCAAACCCTGGATTTCATGGCATTTCTCAAGTGATTTATGAATATGCTTCTGCTGCGGCAAATAATGGCTCCGGCTTTGAAGGATTGGCAGATAATACGTTCTGGTGGAATCTCAGTTGCAGTGTTGTACTTTTAGCGGGACGTTATATTCCGATTGTGGCGTTATTACTGTTAGCAGAAAGTCTATTAAATAAACAACCTGTTCCTGAAACCCCTGGCACTTTAAAAACCAATTCTCTGCTCTTTACCAGTGTGACAACCGGAGTAATTTTGATTTTAGGAGCCTTAACATTCTTACCTGTTTTAGCATTAGGGCCTGTGGCAGAAGCCTTTCAAATTGCTCGATTCTAATCATCTGCCAACTTTTCCGCAAATACATCTTTTATCTTTCTTAAATTTATGCTACACAATCGATTAAATAAACGCCAACAAAAAAAGCAAAATAAAGTCAATACAAAAGGACTGTATAAACGCGCCTTTCAGGATGCGTTTGCCAAACTTGATCCGCGATATATGATTAAAAATCCGGTGATGTTTATCGTTTGGTTAGGAACAATGATTACCGCTTTATTAGTTCTTGATCCTAATTTATTTGGAAGGGTTCAAGGAAACAATAATCGGTTATTTAATTTCCTGGTAACACTCATTTTATTTTTAACTCTGCTCTTCGCCAATTTCGCTGAAGCCGTAGCAGAAGGACGAGGAAAAGCACAAGCAGACTCTCTCCGTTCCACGAAATCAGAAACCACAGCCCGAAAACGATTACCCGATGGTTCTCTTGAAGAAATTAATTCTACATCGTTAAAAAAAGGCGATCAAATTAAAGTGATTGCAGGAGATATAATTCCCGTCGATGCTGAAGTGATTGCGGGAGTTGCTTCCGTCGATGAATCGGCAATTACGGGAGAATCTGCCCCTGTTTTAAAAGAACCTGGAAGCGATGTTGCTAGTTCTGTGACGGGAGGAACTCGGATTATTTCTGATGAATTAATCTTGCGGGTGACATCGGAACCGGGGAAAGGATTTTTAGACCGAATGATTGCTTTAGTTGAAGGTGCAGAACGAACAAAAACCCCGAATGAAATCGCATTAACCGTCTTATTAGCAGTGTTAACCGAAGTGTTTTTAATTGTCGTTGCCACCATTCCACCGCTAGCAAACTATGTTCAAACTCCTGTTAGTATTGTGATTTTAATTTCTCTGTTGGTCGCTTTAATTCCCACAACCATTGGCGGTTTATTAAGCGCTATTGGCATTGCGGGTATGGATCGAGTAGCTCAATTTAATGTTGTTGCCACATCAGGACGGGCTGTAGAAGCTTGTGGAGATATCAATACTTTAGTTTTAGATAAAACGGGAACCATTACTTTAGGAAATCGATTAGCAGAAGAATTTATTCCCGTCAATAATCATCGTTTACAAGAAGTGGCTGAAGTGGCTTTAATGGCGAGTATTTTTGATGAGACACCGGAAGGAAAATCAATTGTTAGACTCGCAGAAAAAATGGGAGCAACGGTTAATTTTCAGCAAGAATTAGCGGAAGGAATAGAATTTTCGGCAAGAACTCGGATGAGTGGTACAAACTTACCCAATGAAAGCGAAGTTAGAAAAGGAGCCGTTGATGCGATTAAGGGCTTTGTTCGTTCTCGTGGCGGTCAAATCACGGATGATTTAGAGATTGCTTATCAGCGCGTTTCTCGTTTAGGAGGTACACCGTTAGCGGTTTGTAAAGATGCTGAATTGTATGGCATTATTTACCTGAAAGATATTATTAAACCTGGAATTAGAGAGCGTTTTGATCAACTGCGTCGCATGGGGGTTAGAACCGTTATGTTAACGGGAGATAATCGGATTACGGCTGAAGTGATCGCCCAAGAAGCAGGGGTAGATGACTTTATTGCAGAAGCAACTCCAGAGGATAAAATTGCTGTAATTCAACGGGAACAATCTCAAGGTAAATTAGTGGCTATGACCGGAGATGGGACGAATGATGCTCCGGCTTTAGCTCAAGCGAATGTCGGATTAGCAATGAATTCTGGAACCCAAGCTGCAAAGGAAGCTGCGAATATGGTTGATTTAGATTCTGATCCCACAAAGCTGATTGATTTAGTTACCATTGGTAAGCAATTATTGATTACACGCGGTGCGTTAACAACCTTTTCTGTGGCGAATGATATTGCTAAATATTTTGCGATCATTCCAGCCATGTTTTCCGCCGCAGGTATTGGCAGTTTAAATATTATGGGGTTAGCGAGTAGTCAATCGGCGATTTTATCCGCCCTAATTTATAACGCTTTAATTATTCCGGCGTTAATTCCTCTGGCTTTAACAGGGGTAAAGTTTCGCCCTGTTAGTGCCAATCAGTTACTTCGAGAAAACATTTTAGTTTATGGATTAGGAGGCGTGATTGCACCCTTTATTGGGATTAAAATAATCGATAGCCTCATCGCTGTTATGGGTTTAATCTAAGACATCGGGTTTCTGTTCATTAAAATAGGAGTAAAAAATGAAAAAATTAGGTGATTTTGATTCAATCTTCTCGTTGGAAATGAAAGAAATGATCAATTTTGTTAAAACTCAACGAAAACGCAACATTTTTCCCATCTCCCTATTTTTCCTCTTATGCTGTAATTTAATCTTTGCACCGATGATTTATGCAGCAACAGGGGAAGAAATCACTCGTAAAACAGCTTGGGCGATTGGAGTTTTAATTTTAGTGACTCTGGCGATCGCTGTTTATTTATTGGCTGTGATTTTCAAGCCAGAATGGTTTTAAAATCAGTTAAAATTTTGCTCACTTTTCGTTCACTTACCCAATTAACTATGTTTAGAGACTTGTTGACTGCCCTTCGTAATACCCTAGTTTTATGGGTTTTAACCGCTATTTTATACCCCGTTTTGATTCTGCTCATCGGTCAGCTAATTTTTCCATTTCAAGCTAATGGAAGTTTGATTACAAATGCTCAAGGACAGGTCGTAGGTTCGGCTTTGATTGGTCAAAGTTTTACCTCTAATCGTTATTTTTTCTCCCGTCCCAGTAGCATTAATTATAGTCCTGTTAATAATAACCCAGCAACGGGAATTTCAGGAGGAAGTAATTTAGCACCCAGTAATCCAGATTTATTAAAAAAAGTAACAGAACAAGTAACTCAACTGCGATTAAATGGGATTGTTCCGACGCCAGATTTAGTTTATTCATCGGGATCTGGATTAGATCCTCATATTAGTATTGCCGCAGCCAATTCCCAAATTCAGCGCGTGGCTAATGCCCGTTCTTTGAATCCGAATCAAGTAGAAATCATCGTTCGTAAAAATACTGAAAATCGATTTTTAGGAATTTTTGGAGAACCTGGAGTTAATGTTTTGAAACTGAATTTAGATTTAGATAACTTATCTGAGTAAGTATGATTAATAGAAAAGAAATTGAAAGCCAAAAAAATTCTCCTGACTCTGATTATCAAGTGACCGCTCGAAATCGGGGAAAACATAAAATTTTTATCGGGATGTCTCCTGGTGTTGGCAAAACCTATCGAATGTTAGAAGAAGCACATCAATTAAAAGCAGAAGGGATTGATGTTGTAATTGGGTTATTAGAAACCCATGGACGGGAGGAAACAGCAGAAAAAGCGATCGGTTTAGAAGTTGTTCTTAAAAAAGCTATTGTTCATCAAGGAATCACGTTATGGGAAATGGATACAAATGCAATTTTATCTCGTCAACCCCAATTAGTTTTAGTGGATGAATTAGCTCATACTAATGTTCCTGGTTCTACCTACGAAAAACGGTATCAAGATGTGGAAATTATTCTCAATTATGGAATTGATGTTTATTCAACCGTTAATATTCAACACTTAGAAAGTTTGAATGATTTAGTCGCAAAAATTACAGGAGTTGTTGTCCGAGAACGAGTTCCAGATCGTCTTTTAGATGAAGCGACCCAGGTTGTGGTGGTTGATGTCACCCCAGAAACTTTACAAGAACGGTTAAAAGAGGGGAAAATCTACGCCTCTGAAAAAATTGAACAAGCGTTGCAAAATTTCTTTCAACGTCGTCATTTAGTGGCGTTGCGAGAGTTAGCGTTACGGGAAGTTGCTGATAATATTGAAGCGTCAGCAGAAACGACTGAAAAAGCTTTATTTTGTAATGTCCATGAACGGGTTTTAGTTTGTATTTCAACTTATCAAAATTCCCCCCAACTATTGCGAAGAGGATTACGGTTGGCGAATGTAATGAAAGCCCGTTTATATGGGTTATATGTGGAAAATCCAGAACGCTTTTTAACCAAAGAAGAAAGTTTACTATTAGAAACTTGTCAACATTTAATTCAAGAATTTGGTGGTGAATTTATTAGACTCAAAAGCTATAATGTTTCTCAAGCGATCGCCCAAGTTGCTTACCAATATCATATTACCCAAGTTGTTCTCGGACAAACCCGAAAATCTCGTTGGGAATTGTTTTGGAAAGGATCACCTGTTCAGCAATTATTAAAATATTTAAAAGGAGTTGATATTCATATTATTGGTACGGAAAAAACTGGGAATTCTTCCTCATAATTTTAGCTGAATTTGAAAATAAGGTTTGAAAACTTTTCCGTCGCTGTCGGGGAGAATCGGGGGTAAAATAACTCCAGAGGGTTTCCCAATAAAAAAAGGATACCCCTTTAAAATTGCGATCGCGCACTTCTTTAACTTGGGTTTCAAGTTGTTCCATCGAAACGGGATGACTAAGAGTTCCACTTAATAATCCAATCACCACAGGAACTTTACTCTGGGCAATTTTAACCGATTCATGGTTTAATTCTGAATTAAATTTCGTTAAACTATCGCGATATACTTGTAAAACAATTTCATCAACTAACCCTTGATTAACCCAGGTTAACCAATCTTGTAAATAAACTTTATAAGTATAGTCATAAGGATTCGGAGATAAAGAAATTAAACAGTTCGGTTTAACTTCTTTGACTTTTTGAACAATTCTTTTCACTAATTCTGTGATTTTATTCGCTCTCCAGCGATGCCATTCTGGGTCTTGAAAATTATTAGGGGGAGGTTGATTATTATGTTCTTTTTTATATAATTTAATGGTAAATGGATCATAACCAAATTCAACAGGAAGACCAAAATGATCGTCTAATTGAATCCCATCAACATCATATTTCATCACCACTTCTAAAATTAAATCTTCGATAAAGTTTTGTACCCCAGGATGTAACGGATTCAACCAAACGTTTTGGATGGAAATTTTATCTAAAATGTGATTAATAATAAAGTTTTTAATCTTTCGTTGATAAGCAACATCCTCTGTTTTTATCGCTGGATCAAATAATTTTTCACCTTGACGACTTTGGGCAATCCATTCAGGATGTTCTTTGACAATTCGGGAGTTTTTAGGCGCCATAAACCCATATTCAAACCAAGGAATCACTTGCAATCCTTGGCGGTGTCCTTCGGTTACAATATCAGAGAGAATATCTCCTCCCAGTCGCATTAAATTTAACAACGGATCTTGAGATCGTCCAATGACTCGCCGACCCACAGCACTGCGATAAAAGGTTATTCCTCGATTCCAAACCACGGGATAAATGGTATTAAAATTTAATTCGGATAACTGATGTAATGCGCGGTTGATTCCCCAGGGAAAGAATAGGACACCACTACTGACATTGGTTAACCAAACCCCGCGAATTTCATCGGGTTTTTTCGGAATTTTTTGGGGATAGGTGGGAGAATTTGAAAGGGCGATCAATAAAATTATCCCTAAAATTATACTTAATTTAATATAAATATTACGAAGAAAATTAAACCTGAGTTTCATAATCATTTACAATAAAAACTTATCCGGTATGTCAGTCTTCTTCGCACGCAGTTTATTATTAACAATTGATTAATTTAAGGAATATGGCGCTTGTCAGGGCGGGATCACCCCGCCCCTACGAACGGTGAGGTTTTTTCCATTGTTGATCAAAATTTTGGGTGGTGTCTATAGTCATTTTATAGTGATTTTCAAGTTCTGTAAATGGTTGATAATTTTCTGATTGACTGCTTAATAAATCAGCCGTTGCGTCTGCAATATCTCCCTGACGTTCTTGTAACCGCGCTTGTAAAATATCCATCGGTGCAGTACATTCTAAAATTTGCAAAGGTAATTGATGATCATTACAGCGTTCAATCACTTTTTCCCGTTGTTCCTGTTGATCATATTTAGCATCTAAAATAACCCAAAATCCTTGATTTGCTAACAGAATTCCTAACTCTAATAATCGTTGATAAGTTTTTTCGCTCATTTCTGGAGTGTAAATTTCTTCGCTCCCTTTTTCCGATAAAGGCACATTAGCTAAATGTTTTCTCACCGCATCTGAACGAATTTGAATCGCATTTAATCGTTTAGCCAGTTGTCGGGCGGTGGTGCTTTTTCCTGAACCCGATAACCCCGACATCATCACCATTCCCCCTTGGGAACGTCGGGTATATTGCCATGCTAATTTATAATATTGAGTGGCTTCCTCTTTTGCAAGTTCTCGTTCTGCTTCAGAAATATTAATATCATCTAATAGTAAAGAATTCACTTTCGCTCTCACATAAGCTTGACGGGTTAAATAAAAGGGTAATAATTGTAATCCTTCCCAGTCTCCCGTTTGTTCAATATAAGCATTTAAAAATCGATTTGCTAAATCAGCCCGTCCCCGTCCTTCTAAATCCATCACCACAAAAGCAATATCATACATCACATCCACAAAGCGGAATTCTTCATTAAATTCGATTCGATCAAACAGTAAAATTTTATCGTGATAAAGGCAAATATTTTTTAAATGTAAATCTCCATGACATTCTCGAATCCATTGTTGTTCCATACGACGATTAAAAACAGGTTCGTAATTCTCAAAGAATGAATCGGTGTATTGTTTCGTTTGTTCATATTGTTCTTGGGTTTGACAACAGCCTATATATTTCGCAGTTTTTTGGTAATTTCCCTCAATCGAATGACGAACTTGTGCCGTTTCTCCAAATTTTAAGATATAATCATTCGTCGGACAATGGCGATGGAACTCAGCCACAATTTTTCCTAAGTCTTCCATCTGCTGTTCGGTTAACTTGTCTTGTTTAAATAATTCAATAAATAGGTTATCTTGGGGGAATTCTTGCATTTTCAGAACATATTCAACCGCCGATTGCTCATCCCCGCCTAACTGAAAGTTATCATTAACCTGAATAATCGGTAATACGTCTAAATACAGTTCAGGCGCTTGTTGCTGATTCATTTGGTATTCCGCCTGACAAAACTGCTTTCTTTTGTCTAAGGTTGAAAAATCTAAAAACCCAAAATTCACAGGTTTTTTAATTTTATAAGCATAATCGCCTGTTAATACAATAAAGGAAATATGGGTTTGTAAGAGTTGAAGGGGTTCCTGTACCGGATGGGGATAAAATTCCGGTTCTAACATTTTTTGAATTAAAGTAGGTAAGGAAGAATCAGCCATATTATGATAACGATTAATCATTAGCTCTATTTTATCTGAATTGTCAAAAAATAGTTTTCGATGGCTAACTGTTGAAACCGAATTTGATATGATGAACAGTTGAATGATTCAGTAAGTTTGATCAAAAAGCCGCATGACAGAACCCAAGTCTTTTAATGTTTTTGGTGTGGGAAATGCCCTCCTCGATATTTTGGCATTAGTCGAGGATGATTTTATTCAACAGCATGGTCTTAATCGCGGGGCGATGACCCTGATGAATGCAGAAAAACAAGGTAAACTGTTACAACAGTTAGAGAACCAATCCCTAGAGTTACGGTGTGGCGGGTCTGCCGCTAATACGATGATCGCGATCGCCCAAAGCGGCGGTACAGGCATTTATTCGGGTAAAGTCAGTGCGGATACGAACGGCGAATTTTACCAACAGGATATGATTGCGGCGGGGATTCAATTTGAAATTGATCCGTCGGACGTGACACATGGCCCAACGGGAACTTGTTTGGTGCTGACCACACCGGATGCAGAACGAACCCTCTGTACAAATTTGGGGGTTTCAACGACTTTATCGGTGACGGATATTAATGTTGATCACCTGAGCCGTTGTCAATACAGTTATATTGAGGGGTATTTGTGGGATGCGCCGGAACCTCGCCAAGCTAGTATTGAAACGATGGAACAGTCGAAGCGCCTGGGAATTCCCGTGGCGTTTACCTTCTCGGATATGTTTTTAGTGACGCGGTTTGCGGATGATTTTCGCAGTGTGTTGTCGGACTATTGCGATGTGTTGTTTTGCAATGCCGATGAAGTGCATTATTTCTGTGGAACTGAAGATCTAGACGTTTGCGCCCAAAAGTTAGGGGATGCAGTGAATCTTGTCTTTATTACGAATAGTGAAAAAGGCTGTATTGTTGTTGAAAATCAACAAATTGTTCATGTTCCGGGGTTCCCTGTTAAACCTGTCGATACCGTTGGGGCCGGAGATGCCTTTGCAGGGGGGGTATTGTACGGACTCACCAATGGGTTAACTGCTCAACAAGCCGCCCGTTGGGGAAATTATTTGGGTTCGGAAGTTGTGAAAATTCATGGCCCCCGTTTACCCGCATCTCAAGCCGCAAAACTAGCGGAAATCATTAAATAGATAGGATTAAATTGTAGAGACGTTGTATGCAACGTCTCTACATGGGGTTTATGGTAATAATCTGTAGCACCGATTTCAGGGTTTCATATCAGCTTTTTAGGGCTTTTGTAGTGATGGGCATAGCCCATCCTACGGGTAAGAATTATTCAGCAGCAGATTCTTCTTCACCCCGTTCAGGATAAATAATACTGACCACCACTTGTTCTGCATCACCTGTGGCTTTAACGCCTGCGGGTAAATTCAGTTCTCTAATATGCAACGCTTGACCTTGGTGCATCTCTGTAACATCCACGTCAATGCGGTCAGGAATGCTACCCGGTTCGCAGTCCACTTCTAATTCAGAGAGTACCACGTCTAATAAACCGCCTTCCATTTTGACGCCAACGGCTTCACCCACGAAATGCAGGGGAATGGTGACGGTTAAACTATCTTGTTGAGCAACGGAGAAAAAGCTCAGGTGGTAGGGGAAGCCTTTCCAAGGATGCTTTTGCACTTCCCGTAACAGGGTTTTGCCACTCCAAGACAACTCAGGAACGTTCAGTTGAATCAGGGCGTGGTTGACTACGTTTTTTTTGAGCAGGGTTTCGACCGTTTTCGCATCCAAAGTGATGTTAATGGATTCCGCGCCTTGATGACCGTAGAGAACAGCCGGAATTAAGCCTTGACGACGTAACGCATTCGGTTTAGACCCTTCAGGACGCTTTTTACCTTCGATTGTAATTTCCATAACCTAAGTTGATTAATTCGGAGAACAGTTAAAATTTAGCCAAACCCTAATTCTATCAAACTGATGACGTTTTAGCGAGTCATTAGCCAAAGATTAATGCAGCCAAGCTTTTTAACCCATCTGTTGTCACAGAACAGTTACAGGTGGTATGAACCTTATACAATGCTAACATCACTGTTGTAGCTAACTGAAGGCAATGTGAGCGAACGTCATCCACGACCCCAAAACGCCCCAATACCCCCTTTGAGTCTGGAAGAACCCCAAGGTCAGGTTCCTTTGGACTCGGCATTTTATATTGAACGTTTTCCCATTGAATCCGATTGTTATCAAACCATTACAAAATCCGGTGCTTTAATTCGAGTCAAAGCTCCTCGACAAATGGGCAAAAGCTCTTTATTATCTCGAATTCTTCACTATGCTAATCAACAAGGATATCAAGTCGCTTACCTGAACTTTCAATCGGCGGATAGCGAATTTCTGGGTAGTTTAGACCGATTTTTACAGTGGTTTTGTGCCAGTATTAGTGATGAAATGAATCTGGAAAATAAACTGGCTGATTACTGGAAAGATGATTGTTTAGGAAGTAAACGAAAAAGTACGAATTATTTTCAACGTTATTTACTCGCAGAATGTTCTAATCCCATCGTTTTAGGGTTAGATGAAGTCGATCAGATTTTTCAATATCCTGAAATTGCGACTGACTTTTTTGCCTTGTTAAGAACTTGGCATGAACAGGGAAAAAACATGGCAGCCTGGAAAAAGCTACGGTTAGCGATCGCCCATTCTAAAGAAGTTTATATTCCCCTCAATATTAATCAGTCTCCCTTTAATGTCGGATTACCGATTGAATTACCAGAACTCAATTCTGCTCAAGTCCAGGATTTAGTCCAACGACATCAATTAAATTGGCAAGAGAGTGAAGTTCAACAATTAATGGCAATCGTGGGAGGAAATCCCTATTTAATTCGAGTCGCTTTATATGAAATTGCCCGTCAACGATTAAGCTTAGAACAATTAATTGAACTAGCCCCGACGGAAGAAGGGCCTTATTATGAACATTTACGTCGTCATTTACTGAATCTTGAAAGGGATGAGTCTTTATTAACTGCATTTAAAAAAGTTATTACGGCTGACCAACCCATCCAGATTAGTTCCTCAGAAGCGTTTAAATTACGCAGTATGGGATTAGTTAAAATTCACGGAAATTTAGTGGAACCGTTATGCAATCTCTATCGAGACTATTTTCGAGGACATTTACCGAGTAATTCAACGGTTACTAGAGAATTACAATCTGATCAACAATCTACTAACGAAGTTCATCCCCCGAAAATAATGTTAGCTGCGATTGTCTTTACAGATGTGGTGAATTCAACCCAACTCATGGTTGCCAATCAAATGCAGATGTTAGAATTACTGACTCGTGATTTCCAATTAATGCGAGACATTTGTAACCGCTACGAAGGTCAAGTTTTAAAATCACTGGGAGATGGATTATTAATGTATTTTAATAGTGCCGTCCAAGCGGTTTCCTGCGCGCAAGAAATTCAAAAAACCTTAGTTTGCTCTGCCACTTGTTTACCCCCGAATCAGGTACTTTATCATCGGATTGGTATTCATTTAGGAGATGTTTTTTTTAGTGGAGATGATGTTTTAGGCGAAGGCGTGAATATGGCAGCACGTCTACAAAGTCAAGCGGGGATGAATGGAATTTGTATTTCTAAAACTGTTTATGAGGTGGTGAAAAATCACTTATCTTTAAAAGCAGATTATCTCGGATTAAAACCCTTAAAAGGATTTCCTGAACCTGTAGATTTATATCAAATTAATCCTTAAATTATTCCAATAATACTTGAGAGGAATAACCGATGTTTGATGCTCCAAGATTTACCGATTTTTATCAAGTTGGGGGAAGTCTCCCTCCCGATGCACCCACTTATGTAAAAAGACAAGCGGATGAGGAGTTATATCAAGCTTTAAAAGCCGGAGAATTTTGTTATGTTCTGAACTCTCGACAAATGGGAAAATCTTCTCTGCGAGTCCAAACCATGCAACGATTAGAAGCGGAAGGAGTGGCTTGTGCGGCGGTTGATATTACCTTAATTGGGACTTGTGATGTCACCCCAGAACAATGGTATGCGGGGTTAATTGACTGTTTAGTGGGATATTTTGATTTATATAAAACCTTTGATTTAAACAGTTGGTGGAAGCAAAATAGTTTACTGTCTTATGTTCAGCGTTTAAGTAAATTTATTGATGAAATCTTGTTAACAAAGATTCAGCAAAAAATCGTTATCTTTGTTGATGAAAGTGATAGTATTAGAAGTCTAAACTTTAATATTGAAGATTTTTTTGCGTTAATTCGAGCTTGTTATAATCTGCGGGTTGATAAACCGCAATATAAACGATTAACCTTTACTATTTTAGGCGTTGCGAGTCCTTCCGATTTAATTCAAGATAAAACACGCACTCCGTTTAATATTGGTCGCGCCATTGAATTAACCGGATTTAATTTACAAGAAGCTCAACCCTTAGCGTTAGGATTAGCGACTAAATCAATTAATCCGTTAGCCACATTACAAGCAATCTTAAATTGGACAGGAGGACAACCTTTTTTAACTCAAAAAGTTTGTTCTTTCATTCAAATTTTAGAAGAACCCATCCCTCAAGGACAGGAAATTATTCGGGTTGAACAAGTGGTCAGAAAACAGTTGATTGAAAATTGGGAATCCCAAGATGAACCCGAACATTTACGAACCATTCGCGATCGCATTTTAAGAGTGAGAGAACGCACAGCCCGACTATTAGGATTATATCAACAAATTTTACAATATGGTGAAATTGTCGCGGAAGATAGCCCAGAACGCACGGAATTACAACTCAGTGGTTTAGTGGTTAAACGGTTAGGGAAAATTCAAGTTTATAACCGCATTTATGCTGAAGTGTTTAATCAAGATTGGATTACTTATGTTTTAGCGGATTTACGTCCTTACTCAGAAAAAATAGCCGCTTGGATTGCGTCTCAATGCAAAAATGATTCTTACTTACTACGTTCTCAAGAATTACGAGAAGCACAAAAATGGGCGGTAGGTAAAACCTTAATGTTACAAGATTATCAATTTTTAACCGCTAGTCAAGAATTAGAAAACAGAACCATTGAAGAAACGTTTAATTTAGCGAATCGAGAAGATAAAGTTGAGGAAACCGCTTTAAATAATCCTGATGAGATTCTATCCAAATTAGCCGGAATTTTAGGAATCTCGGAGCAATTTCCTCAATTACAAAATATTAAAAAAATTAAAAATAATATTCCCCCTAAACCCAAAACAACAGAAGTTGATGGGGCTTTGGTAAAAACCCCCGAAAATTATGGCTTTTCTTCCTTTCTAGCTCCTTTAACCAAAGACAATTTTTTTGAAGTCATTCAAAATATTGAAGAGATTGAAGATCAAATTAAAATTGCTTATAAAACTTTGTTAATTACATTAGATCATGGTTTAGAAAATCAAGGTTTAGAGAGCCTTTTAAGCGAAACTTTTCGAGATATTACACTAAAACTTAAAGAAATTTTTAATGCAGATCGCACTACAGTTTGGATATTAGATCGAGAAAATAATGATCTTTTAACGATTGTTTCTTGGACGGGCGAAAATCAAGTTTTAGAATTAAGAATGCCGATTAATACAGGTCTTGCGGGGGAAGCTTTTACAAGCCAAAAAGTTATTAATATTCCTTATGATTTTTACCATGATCCTCGTGCAAAATTTGCTGAGAAAATGGATCAAAAAAATGGATATCGTACCTATACGATGTTAACGATACCTGTCTTAGGTGACGAAGGTGAAACTGTAGCAATTGTACAATTTATTAATAAGCTAAAACTAAAATCAAAGCCTCAACAAACGTTAGATGAAAAAATTGATTTACTCGGCTTTACTTCCCAAGATGAAGAAATGTTTAATCAATTGGTTCCTTCCCTCCGTTTGCTGTTTAATGTTTGTTATTTATTATATCTAGGCGTTCAAAAGCAACGAAAAAAATCTGAATTAGTCAAAGCGTTTAACTCTTTAAATAAAAGCAATTTAGATTTAGATGAAACCCTGCAAGCGATTATGGCTGAAGCCAAAGAATTAATCAATGTTGATCGCAGTACCCTTTGGTTATTAGATGAAGAAAAAGATGAACTTTGGACAAAAATTCCGATTCATTCAAAATTAACAGAAATTCGGATTCCTAGCAATGCAGGATTTGTAGGAATGGTCGTACAAAGGGGACAGCCCTTATTCGTTCCCTTTGATATGTACCATGATTCCCATTCAAATATGACGATGAAAACCGATCAAAAAACCGGTTATCGCACCTGTAGCTTATTGTGTATGCCTGTCTATAATGCTAACGGAAATTTAATCGGTGTTACCCATTTAATTAACAAGAAAAAACCAGGGGAATACCCGCCTTATAATCCTGAGAATTGGCCCGAAGCCCCTGAACAATGGAAAGTTAGTTTTAACCGGAATGATATAGAAATTTTGGAAGCCTTTAATCTTCAAGCCGGAATTGCGATTGAAAAAGCACAATTATTTCAAACAATTAAAACTCAAAATCAACAAAAAAATAATCTTTTACAATCTTTAAATAACGCTGTGATCTCTACGGATCAAGACGGTCGAATTTTAACAATGAATGAATGGGGAAGACAACTTCTAGGAATTACAGAACCTCAAAAAATTCAAGGATTATTTTTACAAGATTTTATTCAAATCTTAGAAGGAGATTTTTATCAATGGTTAAAAATGGCACTTAATCCTCAAAAACCAAAAGACTATCAGCAGTATTATCCCGATCAAACTTTAGTATCTATCCCTTCAGATTCTTCTTATAATATCAATCTTTCTATTAACTCGATTTTTGATCCTGATCATTCCCAGAAAGTGACGGGTTCCGTCATTGTAATTGAGGTGATTACAGAAATAAAATCGATTAAAAATCTTTTGTATCGATACATGATCCCTACGGTTGCGGAGGAACTTCTCAAAACCGAAAAAACTGGAATCGAAGGCACTTATAAAAACGTGACAATTTTGTTTTCTGATTTGAGGAATTATACGACTTTAACTGAACAATTACCCCCCCAGGATGTCATTAGTTTACTGAATGAACATTTTGAAGAAATGGCAACAACGGTGCTTCGGTATAAAGGAAATGTTGATAAATATATTGCGGATTCTATGATGGCGGTTTTTGGGGCTTTTCCCCCCTTAGAAGATCATGCTTGGATGGCAATCCAATCAGCCGTTGAAATGCGCGAGCGCTTAGTTCAATTTAACCAAAATCGCCTTAAACGAGGATTAATGCCCCTCGAATTCCGCATCGGTTTAAATTCTGATGAAGTGATTTATGGAAGAATTGGTTCGACAAAACGCATGGAATTAACCTTTTTAGGAAGTGGGGTTAATTTAGCGTCTCGTTTGGAATGGTTTAATAAACAGTATGGAACCGATATTATTTTAAGTGAAAGCACTTGCCAAGCTTATCGCGATCGCATTATTGTGCGGGAATTAGATTTAATTCGACCTTGGAAAAACAGTCAACCTGTCCGGATTTATGAATTAGTCGGAATGCGAGTCGGTCAATATGCTCGTCCCCTTTCAGAACAGCGACAAAAAAGCATTGAATATTATCACAGAGGACGGAACTATTATCTCCGACCTGTTCAGGAAAAATTAACAGCAACTCAAGCGAAAGAATACTTTGAAAAAGCTCAACAGGAATTTTTAAAAGTCTTGGAAATTGATCCTCAAAATCAAGCAGCAAAATTACAATTAGATCGGTGTATTTTTTACGAAAAAAATGACATTTATGATGAAAATTGGGATGGGGTCTGGACTCACTATTAAATTTTTTAAGGGGAGAAAGCAAAAGGAAAAGCTTTTAAAAAGCGTAATCAAAAATTTATAGTGTTACGCTTGTATAGCACTATGATTACTACAGCGCTCCTTCATCTACATCAGAAAAAATGTAGTTGTAAAATTGGTCTCCCGTCACCCGATTAATAATTACAATCCGCTTTGTATCTCGATCATAAATCACCCGAACCTGTCTATCTTCACCGATAAATGTATTACCAGAAGTGCGTTTCAGATTGCCTACAAAGCGAAATTCTCCCTCTGTAATTTCTACGGAGATTGTGTTGTTATTGATCTTGTTTACATAGGTTTCGGGAGTGGGAGACTGGGCAACAACAGAAGACGATAAATTAATGATTTGTGCATTGACAGGGGAAACAACCCCTATCATTTCTCCTAACAGGATGCTAGCGCTGCTGATGGTAACAGCAATTACTAATCTTTTGAATGCTGAAAATTGGATATTCATTATCCTAATATTCCTCTTGTGCTGGTTTTCTAGGTACTTTTAACAAACTAAAAAATAAACCTAGCATGAATTTGATGTCCATACTAGGTTTTGAAGATAACGAATCTTGAAGGAACGAGTAAAAACCAATCAATGAGAAATGCTTTTAACTTCCAACGGCGATCGGTTGTCCGTCCGCATCGACTAATAGCGCTCGTTTTGGCCCGTGAATTGGATCTTCAACGATAATGGTTTGATCTCGACTCGCGCCTAGTGAAACAATGGCGATCGGAACATCCATTAATTCCGCTAAAAATTTCAGATAATTTAACGCTTCTTGCGGTAAATCTCCTAACTGGCGGCAATGTTCCGTTGATTGTTTCCAACCCGGTAAGGTTTCATAGATGGGTTTACAACGGGCAAAGGTTCGCGCACTGCTGGGGAAATGTTCGCATCGTTCCCCATCAATATCATAGGCAACGCAAACTTTAATTTCGTCTAAGCCATCTAAAACATCGAGTTTGGTAACGGCTAAACAATCTAACCCGTTAATTCGCACTGCATAACGGCCAATCACCGCATCAAACCAGCCACAGCGCCGCTGACGTCCGGTGGTGGTTCCAAATTCCGCACCGCGATCGCATAATACCTGACCCACACCGTCCACCATTTCCGTTGGGAATGGCCCCTCTCCAACCCGGGTGGTATACGCTTTAGCCACCCCAATTACCCGATCAATCATTGTGGGGCCCACACCCGTTCCCACACAAGATCCCCCCGCAACCGGGTTAGAGGAGGTCACATAAGGATAGGTGCCATGATCGAGGTCTAACAGGGTTCCCTGCGCCCCTTCAAATAAAATATTGCGTCGATCTTTTACCGCATGGTAGATTTTCAGTGACGCATCCACCACATGGGGGCGTAACCGTTCCGCATATTCTAAATATTCCTCGATCACCGCTTCTGGATCGAGGGGCGGTAAATTATAGAGTTTTTCGAGAATGACGTTTTTGTAGCCAATTGTCCAGCGTAGTTGCTCTCGCAGGCTATCCGTTTCCATTAAGTCAATGATCCGAATTCCCGTCCGTTCCGACTTATCGGCATAGGTGGGGCCAATTCCTCGCCCCGTTGTGCCGATCCGTTGGTCTCCCCGCCGTTCCTCCGAGGCTTTATCAATGAGGCGATGATAAGGCATCGTCACATGGGCGGTTTGAGAAATCATCAAATTTTTGCTGGAAATATTCAAGGCATCCAGTTGATCCAGTTCTTCGATTAGAATTTTCGGATCAATAACGGTTCCTGAACCGATAATGCACTCGGTATCGGGGTACAAGATGCCAGAAGGAATCAGGTGTAGTTTAAAGGTTTGATTGTCCACCACAACCGTATGGCCTGCATTTACGCCACCTTGGTAGCGAACAACAACATCTGCTGACTTACTGAGCAGATCGGTTATTTTACCTTTTCCTTCATCGCCCCACTGGGCTCCGATAACAACTACGTTAGCCAAGAGAGTTTCGCGCCAGAGCTACAGTTTACACAAACCTTAATTATCTGCCACATGGGTCAGTCTGTCAAATTAAGTTTTGTGAAGAAGGTTTTACAGTCACCAGTCATCAGTCACCAGTTATCAGTAATACAGTCACGAGTTAATAAATTCTCACCCCTGTTCTTGTACTCCTCTTGTTTCTTCTAACTGATGACTGATGACTGGTGACTGGTGACTGACTTAAGCAAACTGTATAATTTTTAGCGTAAGATAGTAATAAAACTTAGAATAATCTCATATTTTGCACCCAGTCTGGCTTGACCGAAAAATGAGTGACCAACCCAGCTACAAAATTTTAGTTGTAGACGATAATCCAGAAGACCGAGAAACTCTGAGTCGCTATTTACACCAAGATAATCGCTACGACTATCAAATTTTAGAGGCAGAATTGGTTAGCGAAGCATTAGAGATCTGCGATCGCCATCAACCTGATCTAATCCTATTAGATTATCAGTTACCGGATGATTCGGGACTGGTATTTCTAGAAGAATGGCAAAAACGTTATGGGGAAAAAATCCTGATTCCGGTGGTGGTATTAACGGGACAAGGTAACGAAATGATCGCCGCAGAAGTGATCAAAAGAGGCGCACAGGATTATTGGATTAAAGGCAAATGGAGTGCTGGGGAGGTTCGCCAGAGAATTCAGTTTATATTGCAACAAGTCGCCCTACAGGAACGCAAACGGAACGAAGAAATCTTACAATTTCAAGCACAAATTCTTGATCAAATTCATGATGCTGTCATCTCCACTGATATTAACGGAATGATTCAAAGTTGGAATCAAGCAGCAGAAAAACTCTTTGGTTATACCTCAGCAGAAGTTTTTGGGCAGCCTATTAACATTCTCCACAAAGATATCAATTTCTTAGAAACCCATATTATTAACCCTTTACTGGCTCAGGGAAGCTTGGAAGTAGAAGTGGGTCTTTACTCAAAATTAGGAGAATTAATTGATGTCAGTTTGCGCCTTTCCACCGTTCGGGATGAACAAGGGAATATTATTCGTTTGATTGGTTGTTCTAACGATATTCGCCAACGCAAACAAAACGAAGAAACCTTACAATTTCAAGCTCAAATTCTAGAACGAATTCATGATGCAGTTATTTGTACTGATACTAAAGGTAAAATTTATAGTTGGAATCACGGAGCAGAACAACTTTATGGCTATACGGCCACCGAAGCCATTGGGCAGAATGTGATAATGCTTTATTTTCCTGAAGATTTACCTCAAATTTACGACTTAATTTTTCAACCGTTGTTACTTAAGGACAACCATGAAATTGAGTTGCGAAACCGGACTAAATCAGGAGAGCAAATTTATGTAAGCTTGCGTCTTTCCACGATTCGAGATGGACAGGGCAATATTATTAATATGATTGGGTGTTCCAATGATATTAGTGAGCGCAAAAAAATCGAACAAGAACTACAACAACTTAACCAGGAACTGGAAGCCAGAGTTGAACAACGAACCGCCCAGTTACAAGCCAGTCAACGGTTTATTCAAAGCATTACTGACAATACACCGAATATTATTTATATTTATGACATTGAAGAACAGCGAAACATTTACTGCAATCGTGAGATCAGCATGATTCTGGGCTACACTCCTGAACAGATCCAAGCAATGGGAGCCTCTTTTATCTCCAATCTCTACCACCCCGATGAACGCGACATGATCCGGTTGCATCATGAGAAGTTAAAGAATATAAACGATCATGAACAGCATCACTGCGAGTATCGGATGCGAGATGTTAATGGACAATGGCATTGGATTCTCAGTCAGAATACAGTTTTCCTACGGGGTGAAGATGGTCAGGTTAAACAAGTAGTTGGAACCGCTCAAGATATTACCGAACGCAAGCAATCAGAAGAACAGTTACGGAATCTTTCGGATCGATTATCCTTGGCGATGAAATCAGGAGGATTTGGGATTTGGGAGTGGCATATCCCACAAGATCTGCTGATCTGGGATGAGCAAATGTATAAACTTTACGGCATATCAAAGGGAGATTCTGTTGTCAATAATTATCAAAACTGGGTCAACGGAGTGCATCCCAATGATCGAGAACAAGCTGACGCAGCCATGCAACAAGCGTTGCGAGGTGAGCAGGAATTTACCCCAGAATTTCGAGTCCTTCATCCTGATGGGTCTGTTCGATATATTAAAGCTTATGCCTTAGTCCAACGGAATGAACGGGGAGAACCGCAACGAATGGTGGGTCTGAACGTTGATATTACCCAAGCGAAGGAAGCGGAACAACAACTGCGACGAGTCAATGAACGGTTAACCCTGACCAATGCGGAACTGGATCGAGCCACCCGCCTCAAAGATGAATTTTTGGCGAATATGAGTCACGAACTACGGACACCCCTGAATGCGATTTTAGGGATGACGGAGGGATTACAGGATTTTATCTTTGGCGACCTCACCCCTCGACAGCAAAAAGCCGTTAATACCATTGATCGCAGTGGTCATCATCTCCTGTCTTTAATTAACGATATTCTTGATTTAGCCAAGGTAGAATCGGGCAAATTAGAGTTACAGTTGGCTCCAACTTCTATCAGTTGCCTGTGCAGCAATAGTTTAACCTTTGTTAAACAACAAGCGATTAAGAAAAATATTCAACTGATAACAGAAATCCCCGACGGGTTAAGGAATATTGTGGTGGATGAACTCAGGATTCGCCAAGTGTTAATTAATCTACTGAGTAATGCCGTTAAATTCACACCCGATGGGGGTTGGGTTAAATTAGTGGTGCAGGACATTCACTCAGCCCAGCAGCATTTATTAGAATTCTCCGTGATCGATAA
Organism: Planktothrix sp.; assembly: GCA_048595135.1. Classification (GTDB taxonomy): domain Bacteria; phylum Cyanobacteriota; class Cyanobacteriia; order Cyanobacteriales; family Microcoleaceae; genus JBMDYE01. The sequence continues at coordinate 47,023 of JBMDYE010000413.1, forward strand.
TGGCATTGGTATAACGCCAGAAAATGCCAGCAAATTATTCAAACCCTTTATTCAAATTGATAGCAATCTCAACCGTCAATATAGTGGAACGGGTTTAGGATTAGCTTTGGTGCGGCGTTTAGTAGAACTTCATCAGGGAACTGTTGGCGTCACCAGTGAGTTAGGAAAAGGAAGTTGTTTTACGGTTTGCTTACCTTATCTTGTCAGTCTAACAGAGATCAGTGACACTTCTGGATCGCCACCTCAACTGATCAATTCTAATTTAGTTCAGCCTTCCGAAAAAAAAGCAATTTCTACAGTTTTTCAAAGAGAGACGAGTGCTTTTAAAATCCTGTTAGTTGAAGACAATGACTTAAATATTGCTACAATTTCTAGCTATTTAGGCAGTAAAAGCTATAAAATTATTGTTGCCAAAGATGGAGAAGAAGGTGTTAAACTTGCTAAGTCTCTCTTGCCCGATCTGATTTTAATGGATATTCAATTGCCAAAACTGGATGGGTTAGAAGCAATTTATCAAATTCGCACAGAACAATTGTTAGTGTCTACTCCGATTATTGCGTTAACGGCATTAGCGATGACAGGAGATGAAGAGAAATGTTTAAAGGCGGGAGCGAATGATTATATTTCTAAGCCTGTCAAATTAAAGAAACTGGTTGAGAAAATACAACACTTGTTAAAATAGCGTCAGGAAATCTTAGTTACAGATTAAACAATAGTATGACCGCATTAAAACGCTGCTAGAAGCGCGCGAAGATCTGGTTAACATGATGGTACATGATTTGAGAAATCCGTGTTGAGATTAACTGACCCGATCTTAGACACAGCCAAGATTAGTGAATTTTTTACCAAGATTCTATTGTAACAAAAAAATAAGATTTTTGAGAAGCCTGCAACAAAAACTCAAAAATCTTGATTCTAACCGCCAGATTTACCCCCCATTCTTTTAACGCTGTGCTATCGTTAATGGTCAATATCATGATCAGCCAATCTTATTAGCCAAGAGAGATGAAATCTGATCAGAGGTAGCGATTGTTTTAACCTAGATTTACACAATTCCTATGCCGTTACACGCCGAGTTACATCGCCATTTAGGAGGTTCAGTTGTACCGCGTATTTTGTGGCGGTATTTTCAACGTCATGAACCTCAGTTGACACAACGTTTTTCTGAGTATGAGGGGTTTGAGGATTTTTATACCAAACCTCGCAATACGTTAGATGAATATTTAGAATTGCACACCCTAGTTGAAAGCGTTCAAACCGTCGAAACGCTGCCGTATTTTATTTATCGGTTATTACGGGGTGCTTATACTTTTGAAAATTTGGCGTATTTAGAGTTACGTTATACTCCCTATTTACGAACGCCTGAACATTTAAGTCAATCCCAACGGATTGACGCTATGGCTGAAATTGTGGAAGTGGTGGGTAAAGCTAGTCAACAAGTCGATTGTCCCATTGTTACCAGCCAAATTTTGTGTATGCACTCGCGACTTCCTGATGAAGTTAACCGCGCGATTATTGATTTAGCTGCCCAAATGCCCCAATATGTTTGTGCGGTGGATGTCGCGGGCGGCGATGCTCATTACGCAGAACGGTTGGATGAGTTTATTAATCTGTACAAATATGCCTTATCTTTGGGGTTAAAAACAACCGGACATTTGTATGAAACCCCCCAAGGTTGCTATCCTGAATTGTTGCCGTATTTAATGCGAATTGGTCACGGGATTCAAATTCCCCTTTTGCATCCTGAATTGTTACCCCAATTAGCTCGTCAGCAGCAATGTTTGGAAGTCTGTCCAACTACCTATATTAAAACGGGAACGCTTAAAGATATCCATCAATTAAAAGTTGTCTTTGAACGCTGTTTTGATGCCGGGGTTGATATTGCAATTTGTACCGATAATGCGGGATTACATAATGTCCGTTTACCCTTTGAATATGAGAACTTGTTGACCCTTGATATCATTGGATTTGAGGAATTACAAGCTTGTCAACGGGCGGC
>JBMDYE010000414.1:0-2398 GCA_048595135.1 Planktothrix sp.
ACATCCGACTATCAGGACTGAACGCTACACAGGAGACAGAAGTTAAATGTCCGGTGAGAGTGGCAATTTCCCGTTGACTCAGCACATCCCACAATTTAATCGTGTTGTCAGAACTCCCACTAGCTAACGTCCGACCATCAGGACTGAAGGCCACAGACCTGACATAACTTGAATGTCCGGCGAGCGTGGTACTCAGAGTCGCGTTTTTCCAGGAAATAGGAGGTGATAAACTAACAGATAGCCTTTTTGGGGATGAAGCGATCAAAGTAGGGCTTCTTCGTTGCGGCTTCTGCAAATTGGTTGAGGAATTGGGGCTTGAACCTGAAGTAATGATCAAAGTAGGGCTTCTTCGTTGCAACTTCTGCAAGACTTCCTCAGCAGAAGAATAACGATCGCCAATCTCTTTTTGTAAGAGTTGATTCAGAATAGTTTTGAACTCTGCACTAATATTCTGCTTGAGATATTGTTGCCAATTGTTTGTCCAACTGTAACCTTCATCTAACATTAAGGTTAAAGGAGACACTAACGTTAATAGATAAAAACAAGTCACCCCTAAACTATAGAGATCACTAGCGGGATAGGCTTCGCCACCTAGTATTTGTTCCCTCGCTGCATATCCATCAGACCCAACACGGGTTCCCACTTGAGTATAAACAACCGTTGCGGATAAATCTTTCGCCACCCCAAAATCAATTAACACATATTCCCCATTCAGACGACGGATAATATTATCGGGTTTGAGGTCACGGTGAATCACCTTTTTTTCATGAATAAACTGTAAAACAGGTAATAATCCCGTTAACAGTTCCTTGACTTGCGGTTCTGTCCCAACCCCTTGTTTTTCAACAATTTCCTGTAACGTTTCCCCTTCAATATATTCCTGAACTAAATACAGTTGATTATTCTCTGAAAAATAAGCGGATAATGTCGGGATTTGTCGATGGTGTCCCAGTTGTAGTAATTGTTTAGCTTCTTGTTCAAATAATTGTATTGCTTTTTGTAATGCTCCTGTTCCTTGCATCAGGGGAACAAACTGTTTCACTACGCATTTATCATTGAGTTTGTCGATATCTTCTGCTAAATAAGTCCGACCAAACCCCCCTTGACCTAATAGTTTGATCAGGCGAAACCGTCCTCGCAACAAGTCGATTATTTTCACCCCGCACGCTTGACAGTAAACCACCTGATCAGGGTTGTGAGGGTTAGGACATTGGGGGTTGATGCAGCATTTCATTATTGTGGAGGAGTAGAATTGTACTGGGATTTAATTTCATTATAAATGTTGGCTACACATCTGTATTGTGTAGAGACGTTGCATGCAACGTCTCTACGTGGGATTTAGGGATCATCTGTAGTATCAATTTCAGGATTTTTATAATACTTCAGGTTCAAGAAACCAAGCGGGTTTTTGTATTATCCTCTACTTTAGACTCGATTTTTTTCGGCTTCTGCAAAATATTTCGGATAAATGCGATCGCAAAAAAATAAATTTCCTCCCGCAACACAAAGGGGAATGGCTAAAAGATTTAATAAAGGAATCGCCACTAACCCAAAACAGACTAAAGCAAAACTTCCACTCGCCGGAAAGGTTTTTGCAATTAATCCTAATTTATCCTGAAATTTTAACCGTCGCCGTTCTAGGGGAGAATCAAAAAAGTCTAAACAAACAATGAGAGAAGCCAATGAAACCCCACCGATGGCAAACAATAACGTTCCAAAACCTGGAATAAAATTTAAGAATAATAAAGGGATACCAATTAATAGTTGCAACCCTAACTTATTGAATTCAAATACAATCGCTCGTCCAATATCCTGAGCAAAACTCAGTAGCGTTTGGGGCGGTAATACCGCAGGCTTACCCGTTCTCAATTCTTCTATTTTTTCCGAGAGTTGACCATACCAAGGTGAACCTAAAATTCCGCCAAATTGCAATAATAAAAAACCAATAATTAATAATAAAGTTGTGACTAATAAAACTCGCAATAACCAACCTAAAACAATCGCTATAACATCTAAATAATGTAACCATTGCGGTAAATTAGCAACCCAGAGATCAATCTGAGTCCCTAAATTAATCACAATGTTATCAATTCCGTTTAATCCTGGATATAATAACCCGACATAGAGGAAAATTCCGACAATAAAGTTAAGAATAACAGGAATAATAACATAGCCTCTTAGTTTCGGATTTTGATGAAATAATGCTAAGGCTTGAAACGGATAAAATGCACCGGAAACCAAGCCTAACGGAGCATCTAAAAATGATGTTTGGGTTTGTTCATTCATACAGTTAAAATACTCCTTAAATTTAGTCAGTTTACCACCTCTTAGAAAGGGATGGTTTTTGAATGGATTATTAATTGTTATTTGACCTAACCCCCCAGCCCCCTTCCCTGCA
>JBMDYE010000415.1:0-3721 GCA_048595135.1 Planktothrix sp.
AGATTTACATGATCAACTCCATCATTTAGAATTCCAATGTTATCGGATGATTGTTCAAGAAGCACGGCATTTTCCAGAGGATGAAACAGCTTTAGATAATTTATCAGAATATTTATTAACCTTACAACAAATTCGAGAAACCATTCGAGATATTATTCAACGGTCTGCATTTTTATCAGCAGAACTGACTTGGATTAATGATTTAGATCGAACTCAAATCGAATTACAAAATGCCCTTGAAAATATAGATAAACGACAACTTCAAAAAGCGACTTTTTTATTAAATCGGGTTTTAGCCATTCAACCGTCTCGAATTAATACGAGTTTAAATACCGTTGCTAAAGCTTTGCGTCTTCCTACTTTAGTTCAAAGCTTAACGAAAATTCGAGATAAATTAACGAATACTACCTTAGATACCGAAAGAATAGCAGAATTTAGAACGGGAGTAACTGCGTTAACGGAATTAGAACAAACCTTAACGGATTTAATTGAAAATCATGATCGGTGGCAAGAAATTGATTTAGAATTAAAGCGAATTGAAGCAACTTTAGAAAAAGATACGTTGGAATTAGAATTATTTTGGCTGGATTTAAAAGCAATGGTGGAGGTGCAATATCAAAATTGTGAGGAAGAATGGGCGTTATCTTTGAGGAAAGAAGCGGACAATTTAGACCAAGCGATTAATGATGCAAATACGCCTAAAATTCGGCGCTATTTCTTTAGCTATCGTAGGCGTGCTAGCGATCGCTTTTTTAGAGTTGATGTTAACTTAAAGCGATTTTGTGGCAATTTACGCCGCGTGGGTGAACCGTTAACGTCTGTTTTGAGGATCTTAGAATGACCAGCAACCTATCGAGTCAAAATTTACCATCTCTCCCTGATAATTTTCAATCCTTAGCCTCTTTAAGGAATGCTCACGGGGAGTTATTAAAGGTTTATCGCAGTAGTCCTATAACGCCTGAATTAATCAATCAAATTCAAGAATTTCTGCAAAAAGCAAAAGCGACTGGGGTATTATTGGATGCAGAAAGCGATCGCACAATGGCGCAAAGTTTATTAGATTATTGGACATCTTTATTATATCGAAATGGCTATGAACTTCCTGATACAACATTAGATGAATTTGACCCTAATCTGGCGCCCGAACTGGATGATAGTCAATGTCCTTATTTAGGATTAGATGCGTTTAATGAAAATAAACATCAGTTATTTTATGGGCGACAACGATTATTAGAACAGTTATTAAAGCATCTGCGAAAACATCGGTTTTTAGCGGTGATTGGTTCTTCTGGAAGTGGTAAATCTTCCCTGGTTTTAGGGGGAGTTGTACCGAGTTTAAAAGCGGGAAAATTACCCAATAGTGAACAATGGCATTATTACCCCACAATGGTTCCTGGGACATTTCCCCTGGAAAATTTAGCTCGTACAGTTTCCTCGAAAAAAGAACAAGATTCGGAAACAATACAAAAAGACATTGAGCATTTTTTTACTAATTCCGGTCATCTTCTCGACCTTTTGAATCAAGTTCCTAACCCCCCTGCGGTGTTAGTGGTGGATCAATTTGAAGAAACCTTTACCCTGTGTTCGAGTTCTTTACATCGTCAAGCTTTTATTAATAATTTATTAACGGTGATTCAATCCCCTGAAAGTCAGCATATTATTATTTTAACAATGCGAACGGATTTTGAGGATAAAGTGGCTCAATGTTCGGAATTACAAAAAGAGTTTGACAAAGGGCAAATTCGAGTCAGAGCAATGGACGGGGGAGAACTGCGAGAGGCGATAGAAAAACCTGCGGAATTAGTGGGGTTAAAATTTGAAGAAGGATTAGTGGAAGAATTGGTGGGCGATGTTTTAGGAGAACCTGCGGCATTACCGTTATTACAATTTACCTTATTAAAATTGTGGGAGAATCGAGTTAGAAATCGAGTGACGTTTGAGGCTTATAAACGGTTAGGAGGCGGACGAGTTGCATTAGGAAAAAGTGCGGATGAATTTTATCAGAAATTAATTCCTGAAGATCAAATTACCGCTAAACGAATTCTGTTAAAAATGGTACGACCGACGGAAGGGTTAGAAGTGACCAGTAACCGCATTCGTTGTGAGTCTTTGTATGAAATGGGGGAAGCAAGCGATCGCATAAACCGTGTTTTAAATAAACTGATTCAAGCTCGGTTAGTGCGTTTAACGGGAAACACAACCTCGGTAGAGACGCGCCATGGCGCGTCTCTACATGACCCCTCTCTACAAATAGAAATTGCCCATGAAGCGTTAGTGAGAAATTGGTCACAATTGGTGGAATGGTTAGAAGATGAACGGGTGAATATGCGCCAACGTCTTCGCCTCACCAGTATTGCTCACGCGTGGTTAGAACGGGAAAAAGATCCCAGTGTTTTATTGCGGGGTGCGGTGCTTCAGGATGCTAAAAAAGCCCAAGATTTAAGTTCCCTTGAAAAAGAGTTTATTCAATGCAGTGAACAAGCCGAGCAACAAGAACAGGAGCAAGAATTAAAGGCAAAACGCAAGCTAGAGCAAGCCAGATTAATTGCCGTTTTTATGACGATTTTTGCATTAGGGATGGGAACGATTACGTTATGGAGAAATGGAGTGTTAGAAAGGCTGAGAAGTAATCAACAAGCGGCTGATATTTTATTACTGTCAGGAAGTCCCAATTTAGAAGCGCTAACAACGGCGTTACGGGCTCAACGAAAGTTAGAACAACATCCCATATTAAGAGTATGGCCTCCTAATGTTGAATTCAGTAAGCAAGTTAAAGGAATACTCAATAACGCTTTATACCAAAGCCAAGAACGTAGTCGAGTAAAGACTTCGCCTTGGCAGATTTCCTATAGCAAAAATAGAGATACGATTTTAACAGTCTCAGAAGATAAAAAAGTTAAGTTTTGGAATGGTCAAGGTCAATTTTTAAAAGAACTTACAGAACATCAGGGTGAAGTGACCAGTGCTGACTTAAGCGATAAGGGGAAATTTATTGTTACCCTTTCAAAGGATAACAAAGTACAAATTTGGGATCGTGAAGGTCAAAAAATATCTGAACTACAAGAACTTGAAGATCAAGTTAACTGGGTTGAGTTTAGTTCGGATGCTAACTATATTCTTACTGGGTTAGAAGATAACAGACAACGCCTCTGGAATATTGAGGGTACATCGTTTGAATTCAAAGGATTAAAAGAGAAAATTCAAAGTTTTTCAATTAATGAAAACGGTAAATATATTATAACTTCTTCCCCGAATAAAATACTACAAGCATGGAATCATCAAGGTCAACCTTTAGGATTCAAACAACTGCAAAACAAAGATTATGAATTAAGCAAAGATGGTCAGGTTATTGTAACTCTTTCAGAAAATAACAAGGTACAGGTTTGGAACAATCAAGGAAAAAAGTTATCTGAAATTCAAAAGCTTCAAGAACAGGTCAATTTTATTAATTTAAGTCCAGATGGTAACTTTATAGTGACCGCATTAGAGGACAATACAGAACGTTTATGGAACCGTCAAGGTCAACCTTTTAAATTTCAAGGACTTCAGGAAAAAATTAAAAATATTAAGTTTAGTGAGGATAATCAATTAATTTTAATTACTTTAGAAGACAATACAGCACAGTTATGGAATCGTAACGGTCAACGATTAGCAGAATTTAAAGGCAAAGAAAATAATATTAATATGGCATCTTTCAGTAAAGATAATAATTATATTTTTA
>JBMDYE010000416.1:0-4494 GCA_048595135.1 Planktothrix sp.
GCGGCTGCAATAATTTCCTGAGCATATTCTTCTGCTTCTTGTAAAATTTCATCTTTATGACGAACAATAATATCGGATTCTTGGAAAGCACTGGGTAAATTCAATCGAATTAAATCCAGTTGATCAAGTAATTGCTCTTCATCCACTAACGTCCGTCGAGTCAACGGAATTCGCGGACTGTCGAGAATCATTTCTTCAAGTCGGTTAAGTTCCCGTTGAATATCGATCGCGGCGGAACTACTGACTGGGGTTTCATTCTCGACTAAAAGTCCGTTGGGTTCGGGTTCAATTCGGGAGGTTGTTTCCTGTCGTAACATTTATAGATTTCTTTAGCAACGTGATTAGGAACAAGATGATCAACGGAACCGCCAAATCTAGCAATCTCTTTCACCACACTACTGGATAGGAAACTATATTCCTTAGAGGTTGCTAAAAACACTGTCTCAATTTCTGAAGACAATGTTTTATTGATGTGAGCCATTTGGAGTTCCAATTCAAAATCTGAAAGAACTCTTAAGCCTCGTAGTAAAACTTGAGCGTTCCGTCGTTGTGCATAGTCTACCGTTAGACCCTCAAAACTGGCTACTTCTAAATTTGTCAGATGAGGGGTACTTCGGCGAATTTGTTCTAAGCGTTCCTCTACGGTAAATAGAGGTTTTTTATTGGGATTTCGCAGCACTGCCACGATCACCTGTTCAAATAGTTTACAGCCTCGCTCGATCACATCGAGATGTCCCAGCGTAACCGGATCGAAACTACCTGGATAAAGGGCTATCACAATTAGAAGGGTTTAAAAGCAACTGACAAATTATAATCGGGTTTCCTGACCTTGGGACAAGGGAAGAGAGCGGGGGGAGTAGGGGGAGTAGGGGGAGCAGGGGGAGCGGAGGGAGCGGAGGGAGCGGAGGGAGAGGGGGAAACAAGGACGGACTAAGGGAAAATGCTTTTCTTCTTCCTCCAGCATAGCTGCCTTCTGCCTCCAGCATAGCTGCCTCCAGCAAAGCTGCCTCCAGCAAAGCTGCCTCCAGCAAAGCTGCCTATTGCCTATTGCCTATTGCCTATTGCCTATTGCCTATTGCCTATTCTTAACTAAACGGTGATTTTCCTTCTTTGTACTGACGGATAACACCTGCGGCATCGATCCCTGCCATGCGGAAGCGACGGTCTAGGTCGGTGGGATCGGGAGAGGCTTTTTCTGCTTCTTCCATTGTGACTCGGGCGGCAACCACTTGTTCAAAGAGGGCTTGGTTAATCAGTTGCATCCCTTCATAAGTGTCCGATTCCATTAATTGTAAGGCACTTTCCTCGTCCCCTTTGAGCAGGTAATCCCGCATCGCTGGGGTGTTGACGAGAACATCATGAACGGCTGTACGACGATTATCAACGGTGGGAACTAACAATTGAGCAACAACAGCGACTAAGGAATCACAAATTTGGATTCTAACGGCGGGTTGTTCATCAACGTTAAACAAATTTAACAAACGATTAATAGAATTTAAGGCGTTACGGGTGTGGAGGGTTCCTAAAACTAAGTGACCCGTCTGAGAGGCTTGCAAGGCGGTGTTAACGGTAGTGCGATCGCGCATTTCCCCAATTAGAATCACATCGGGATCTTCCCGTAAAACCGCCCGCAATGCGTTATGGAATTCTAACGTATGTAACCCCACTTCCCGTTGGCTAATTAAGCACATTTTTGAGGGGTGAACAAATTCGATCGGGTCTTCAATGGTGACAACGTGCTTTTTAGCATTTTCGTTCAGGTGGCGGATCATTGCCGCTAAAGTCGTCGATTTCCCTGAACCCGTTGGCCCTGTCACTAAAATTAACCCCTGGGGATAGCCAATAATATTTTTGAGAACCGGAGGCAATCCTAACTCATCAATCGCCGGAATCTGCAAATGAATCAGACGCAGAACCATTGCGCCCCCTGTCAAGGAATCAAAACAATTAACCCGACAGCGCACTAACCCTGGATAAAATATAGCCGTATCGAGTTCTTTTGTATCGGTAAACTGTCGGCGCTGATGAGGAGTTAAAATTTCATCAAGATATTGTTCATAAATTTCGGGTGTGATTTTGGGATGCTCTTTCGCCCGTACCATTTGTCCTTGTATCCTAAATCGAGGCGTATGTCCGACTCGAATATGGATATCAGAGGCTTTTTTACTATAAGCATCTTTCACCATCTGTTTGATCGAGGTCGCCGAACTAGCCGAAATTACAGACGGTTCAACGGCGACAGGAGGCGGAGGCATTTTGGGTAGCGGTTTTGGGGAGGCGGAGTTTGTCATTCGTGTTACTAGGTTTAGCTAACGACTATAAGGGAGCGGCCATTTGAATTATAGAAAATCTATCTCTGTGATAGTAGACTTTCTATAACTTTCGTAATCCCTTTGTGAAAGAGACAAGGGGACAAGGGGACAAGGGGACAGGGCAACAAGGGGACAAGGGGAAGGGGAGACTATTTTTCCTTCCTTCTTCCTTCTTCCTTCTTCCTTCTTTTCTTAATTCTTAATTCTTAATTTCTTCTGATGCGTAACTATAATTTCAAATTCAGAAATTGGTTAGAAAGGCGATGGGTTGCTCCGGCTTATGGGGGAGGGTTACTTCTGGCACTCTCAATCTTTCTATTTGGCGCAGCAACCAATACAATGGCAGGCTGGTTGTATGTGATTAGTGGGATTTGTTTTGCTTTATTGGGAATAGCGATTATTTTACCACAGCGATCGCTCGTGGCTTTACAAGTTCGGCGAGGAACCCTAGATCCGGTCAGTGTCGGTGAACAATTAACTTTAGAATTAGAAATTGAAAATACTGCCAACTCAGCTAAAACGTTAATTCAAGTTCAAGATTTATTACCGAGTTCGCTCGGAAAATCAACAACCGTTATTGAAATTTTACCCCCCCATCGTCCCTATAAATGGATTACTTATCTGACCACCGAGAAACGAGGAATTTATCATTGGCAAACCGTTAAATTAAGAACGGCTACCCCATTAGGATTATTTTGGTGTAGTCGAGAACGACAAGTCCCTGCCACTGCCATTATTTACCCGTTTATTTTACCTTTAAAAACCTGTCCAATTGTCGATGAGACAGGTCGAGAATATAATCCGAAAGTTTATGAACGGAATCGATTTAAAATGGCAACCGAAGGGGTGACTCGTAACTTAAAACCTTATCGCTACGGTGATCCGACTCGTTTAATTCATTGGCGTTCCAGTGCGCGGTATGGAGAATTTCGCGTCCGGGAATTAGAAATTTCGAGTGGGGGACAGGAAGTTATTATTTGTTTAGATAGTGCTTCTATTTGGCAACCCGATGACTTTGAACAAGCTGTTACCGCCGCCGCGTCTCTATATTTTTATGCCTGTCGTAGCCAAATTAATGTACAATTATGGACAGCAAAGACCGGATTAGTTTATGGAAACCGCTTGGTTTTATATACCTTAGCAGATGTTAATTTTGGACAAGAGTTATCGACTGAACCGCCTCCTAACTTGTCCTTAATTTGGCTAACACAAAACCCAGAAACGTTAAACACATTACCCGATGGAAGTCGGTGGTTACTCTGGCCCAATCAAGTCAGCTTAAAATCCCAGTTTGATCCAGGAATGCCAAGGGAAAGATTATCAAATTTAGGATTAGAAATTCGTCCTGAACAACCGTTACAAATGCAACTGCAATCTTCCTTACGATAATTGGGTTTTGATTGTCCCTCTTCTCAATGACCTTTGATTTCCAGGCTTCACCCTCCCTTGATGTCTTCCGGTTGGGGACTGCTGATTTCAACCCCCTAAACTGATCAGTATTGCTCAAAGGGCGAGAAACACCATAAGAAAGTGCGGTACAATCATTTTAATATTGTCTCAGATTAAACGCGAATCCATGACCGCACAAACCAGCGATAACGCACAAACCACTGATAAACAAACTAACGATAAATTATCGAGCCAAAAAAGCTTAGAGGCGATGAAGAAGTTCGCCGAACAGTATGCTAAACGCACAGGAACCTATTTTTGTGTTGACCCCTCCGTTACAGCCGTTGTGATTGAAGGTTTAGCCAAGCATAAAGATGACTTGGGCGCACCCCTTTGTCCTTGTCGCCATTATGAAGATAAAGAAGCTGAAGTGAAAAATACATTCTGGAATTGTCCCTGTGTTCCCATGCGAGAACGCAAAGAATGTCATTGTATGTTATTCCTTACTCCAGAGAATGACTTTGCTGGAGAACAGCAAGACATTGACATGGCAGAGATCGAAGCAGTTAGATCAACAATGGCGTAAGGAAGAATTAAGAATTAAGAATTAAGAATTAAGAGAGAATAGGCAAGAAGCACGCTCTTACTGATGACTGATGACTGAAGATGAGTATAAATCAGGATATTCCGAGTGAGTTTTGGCAGGGTGTTGAAGAATTTAATCAACAGGATTTTTATGCCTGCCATGATACCTTAGAAGCGATCTGGATGGAAGCTTTAGAACCGGATAAAA
>JBMDYE010000417.1:0-22810 GCA_048595135.1 Planktothrix sp.
GATTTGGTATTGTCTTCTAAGATATCAACCAGGGCTAAGGTTCCCCATAAGGTCAGGAAGGTACTCATTGAATACATCCGAATTTCTTGAGCATACCCAACAAATAACGGGGAAACCGCCATTAAAAAAGCAGCCACTAAAGCTACAAATCGAGAGGATATTTTTAATCCTAATAAATAGGTGAGAAAAATACATCCTACACTAAACGGAAAAGATAACAACCTTAACCAAATATCACTGGTTCCGAAGACCATCCAAAACCGCAGCACCAAATAATAAAGAGGACGGGTTCCCAATCGCAGATTTTCTGCATCCCGAATACTAAAGTTTTCATCAATCCAGATACTCTCTGTCCCAATTTGATACAACCGTAATCCGATTCCTAAAACTAAGATTAAAAGAATAGGAACCCAGGTGCGATCTCCTTCATTGGAGAATTTAAAATTCCCAATTTTTAAATTTGATATGTTCATTTTTCAATTTGAGAAAGGGGGTTGTCTGATGGAATCCTGTTCGTTAAAAGTCAGGATATAAAAAAATAGAAAATCCTTCGGGAATTCAGTGAGTTATCCCAATCACTCTTGCTTATAATTACTCCCAAAGGAAAACTACAGTTTGCCTTTTATGAGCAGAAAAGCAAAAGATTTTTTACAGAACCCCCATGAAAAATCAAGGGGCTAAGTATCCCATTGGTACAAACGGTTGGAAATCTCGAATTTCCCTTGAGAGAATAAGATTGTGTGTCCGTTCTATTCAGTTAAAGATGTCGTAGCTTTTTCAAAAAAACGCAGAGTTGAGAAGATACACCCAAAGTTAAGCAACGGTGATGATTTAGTCAGCTTATTGTTTTGATTTTTGATCAGACTCAATCTAGCTATACCCCGTAATCCCCTCTAATCACCTTTTTTCGCCTAGCAGATTAAAGTTTTGTTTATCTCAACTTTTGTTTGATCAGCATCGGCTAGATTGTCACGGGTGTATTCAGGTTGGATTTAGGATCAGCCTTAGATACTCTTATACTCTACTTCATCCCATTTGGCAAGTAAATCAAATAATCTTTGATTAAAAATTATTCGACACTAAACGGTTATTCGTTGACTAGCAATTACCCTAAATTTCTAAGCTCCGAACTGATTTCTATAAGTTTGTTTCAAGGCTTAATTACTTATTCTGTAAAATAATGGGGAACAAATAAACTACTATTTTGTGTAACAATCGTTCGATCTTCTCGGATGCCAATTCCAGCAGGTTCATGACCAATTACCCAAGATCCAATAATCGGATAATATCCGTCAAATTCAGGAAGGGGAAAATAACCTTGATAAATTAAAGGTTCATCATCATAATTTCCGCCTGTTTGATAGGTGCGATCGCCATAATAAACAGTAACATTTGCGCCTTCACGGGAAAAAATCGGTTTACTCACATAAGGATGGGACAATTTTAAAGGATTAAAATCCGCCGGAAGTAAGTTGGGATGATTGGGAAAAAATTCCCACAGTAAGGGTAAAATTGCTTTATTACTTAAAATCATTTTCCAAGCGGGTTCAATTAATGCCATGGGTTCCGATAATAAACATTTTCCAAAGTCATCTCGGATCATCCATTCCCAAGGATACAGTTTAAATAAATACTCGATTTTTTCATCTTCTAAATCACAGAAAAAATGATCACTCTGACTCCAACCAATTTGATCAATAAATAGATGTTTTGTATTCAGTCCGGCTTGAATTGCCACATCCCGTAAATATTCAATGGTTCCCAAATCTTCTAAACTATCTTGTTCACAAGCAAAATGAAGAATTTGATCATGAAGATTAAGCTGTTGAAATTCTAATAATAGCTTTTCATGGATCGAATTAAATTGATCTTGATCAGGAAAAACTTCTTCTAACCAAGTCCACTGTACCACACTGGCTTCTAATAAAGCCGTCGGTGTATCCGCATTATATTCTAATAATTTAGGCGGATTAATCCCATCATAGATGAAATCAAATCGACCATAAATAGATGGATCTTGACGTTCCCAGGAACGACGACATAAATTAGCAAATTCAGGGGGAATACACAACTGATTAAAGCGGTTTTCTTGAATTACTCGTTCAACAACTGCTAAACATAACCCTTGTAATTCTGCCGTTGCCATTTCTAATTCGTCAATTTCTTCTGAACTAAACTGATAACAAGCTCCCTCATTCCAGTACAGTCCATTCATATAATAAAAGTGAAATCCGACTTCATCACATTTCTGTTGCCAATTCGGACGAGGTTTTATTGTTAAGCGTTTCATGGTTGTTGACAGAGAGTTATCGAGATCCCCTACAAATTAGAATCGGAATTAATAGGCTTGTGAAGAACGGGGAACAATTACAATTAAAGGTAAAGGTACAATCAAAACCTACTGGTTAATCGGTAAAAAATCTTAAACCCTAAGAATTCTTAACTACTAGATCGTCCAAAGGATGAGGAACCAAACCCCCCTCGGCTAACTCGACCTACTGAAAGATTAGATCTCCCTGGAGGAGACTTAACAATTCCAGCATGATTAGGAACCCGCAAAGCCGGACTAGAATAGGTTCGGTAATAGTAATAAGTTCCCCCACTATAGCGGTAATAGGGGCCATAATAATAGCCGACAGGATAGGAACCATCCCGTATTGGCTCACAAACCGTTGTATTTCCCCATTCTTGCTGACAATCCTGTATACTGCGGTAAACTTCTCGTCTTTTTGTCGCTTCACAGGCGGGGAGTGTCACAGAAGCAATTAATACTAAGGTAACAACGGTGGTTCTTTTACGGTTGCGGAATCCAGCCATCACTAAACCAAAATTCTGATCACGTTTAATTCCACCGTAACTTGTCTTTTAGGGGTATGGTTAAAACCTTAAACAATCGTCAAGAAATCGGTCAGAAGAAGGCAGGAGGCAGAGGGCAGGAGGCAGGAGGCAGGAGGCAGGAGGCAGGAGGCAGAGGGCAGGAGGCAGGAGGCAGGAGGCAGGAAAAGGAGAATTATTTCCCCTTGTCCTTCTTCCCTAATTCTTAATTCTTAATT
Organism: Planktothrix sp.; assembly: GCA_048595135.1. Classification (GTDB taxonomy): domain Bacteria; phylum Cyanobacteriota; class Cyanobacteriia; order Cyanobacteriales; family Microcoleaceae; genus JBMDYE01. Next base: position 3,054 of record JBMDYE010000417.1, read on the forward strand.
CTTAATTCTTAATTCTTAATTCTTAATTCTTAATTCTTAATTGTTTGTTGCAGTGCAGAAATTAACTGTTGATTTTCGGCTTCGGTTCGGACTGCTATTCGGAAAAAGCGATCGCCTAACTCAGGAAAACTTAAACAATCTCGAATTAAAATTTGATGATTTTTCAACAAAATTGATTGTAATTCAATCACAGAAACTTCTGATTCAATTAATAAGAAATTAGCCACACTGGGATAAGGGTTTAATTGAGGAATCTTCCTTAACCCTTCAAATAGTTGAAAACGGGCTTTTTCTAACCAATTCCAAGTGTATTGTTGAAACTCATCATCTTGCAAAACAGCAATTCCTGCCAGAACGGCTAAACTATTCACAGGCCAAGGATCTCGCCATTGTTGCCAGCGTTTTAACCGTTGGGGATGGGAAATGGCATAGCCCAAGCGCAATCCCGGCAGACTATAAAATTTAGTGAGCGATCGCAAGATCACTAAATTTTCAAAGTTCTTCACTTGAGAAATTAAACTTTGCTGTTCGGATAAAGGCAGAAAATCCATAAAAGCTTCATCCACCACCACCAGAGAAAACTGTTCTAAATAAGGCAAAATTATCTCGACAGAAAATAGTTTTCCGGTGGGGTTATGGGGGTTATTTAATAATAAACCCCGTCGCTGAGAAGAGGTAGAACTGGGGGCAGGAATCCAATCCAAATTAGATAAAGACAACGAAAGCGGACACTCCACAACATTCCCATCAAAAGCAGCAAGCGTCCGCTTATAGTCCCCAAACGCAGGAGTCGGTAAAACAATTTCATCAAGTTCACAGAGTTCCCGTCCAGCCCAAGTCAGTAACTCAGCCGCTCCATTTCCTGGCAAAATCCAACCCGCCCCAAGATTCTCATGCACCTGAGCCAGGGCTTCTCGCAATTCCTGATAATCAGGATTAGGATAAGCACTTAATTGGTTCAGGTGCGTTTGAATCGCAGTTAGGGCGGACTCTGGTGGGCCCCAAGGATTAATACTGGCTGAAAAATCTAAAATGGACGAGGGAGAACAGCCTGCGACTGAAGCCGCCCAAGCTAAATTTCCCCCGTGTTGGGGTCGAGTGGTGACGTCTACTGGTTCAATCAACTGTCTTCGTCGTGAGCAACTTTTTCTTTGAATAATTTACCCGCAGAAAAGGCCGGAACTTTCGTGGCTGGGATTTCCATTTTTTCACCCGTTTTCGGGTTGCGACCTTCACGGGCTTTCCGTTCCCGTGACTCAAAGGAACCAAAGCCAACCAATGTTACTTTATCATCGCTGGAAACCGCTTCCATAATCGTATCTAGGGCGGCACTTAATACGGCGTCCGCTTGCTTTTTGGTCACACTAGCCCGTTCTGCTACGGCATCCACTAATTCACCTTTGTTCATTTTATCTTCTACTCCTTAAGGTTGGCACAATGAGACAGACAGCCACAGGCTATCTGTTCAGAGGATTTAACTCAGGGACAAGCTAGGCAGGTGCGGAAACATGGATCACAACACCTGGCCCTTTCGTTGGCCCTAAGTTAAGTCAAAGTTATTCTGATCAGGGGAGATCATAGCAACAAATTTTAACTTGATGATCGCTGCGATCCCTACAGAATCTAACTTACAATGCTTTATTCTAAAGGTTATTCTTCCAATAGGGAAGGGGAGAATTAAGAATTAAGAATTAAGAATTAAGAATTAAGGGGGACAAGGGGCCAAGGGGACGAGGGGCCAAGGGGAGCAGGGGGAGCAGGGGGAGCGGAGGGAGCAGGGGAAGAAATTATTGATCTTGAAACCTGACACCCATTTCCTAATTATTAATTCTTAATTCTTAATTCTGATTTATCGTCTTTGCATCATCCGTAACGCATCGGGGCTGGGGTTATACTCATAACCGTAAGGAGAGCGATCGCTATCATCCAAAATTTGAGGAGTCACTAATACAACCACTTCCGCCCGTTCATTATTCTTATCGGTACTGCGGAACAAAGAACCAATCAATGGTAAATCACCCAAAATCGGGATTTTGCTGGCAATGACCCGTTCACTTTCCTGAATAATCCCCGACAGAATCAGAGTTTGACCATCCCGGAGACGAATATTACCAGAGTCTATACTCCGTCTGAGAATCTCCAGAGCAAAGCTGCCTCCTCCCGCATCTTGTCGCTGACCTGGGGCACTAATGGTGGGGCGAACTCGCAGTGTCACAAACCCATTATCATCAATCCGCTCCACATCAATAGTCAGCGTTAAACCGACATCTTGAAACGTAAAGTTTTGAGTGGTGATGGCTCCTGATGGAGTTGCGTTAACCGTTGCCGTCGATGATTTGACCGCCTCCTCAACTAATGCCACAGCCGCACTTTCACCCTCTTGAACCACCAACGTTGGATCGGTGAGGATTTTAGCATTGCCACTGGTAATTTGAGCTTGCAGCGTGGCTAAGAATCGACGGGGATATTGGAAGAAGGGGAACGTTTGGAACGTTGCTTCACCCAAATTTTCAACGGCTCCTGTTTCTAAATCTCGTTCAAACGGCTCATATTCAGAAATTCCGACTTGATTAGGACGATCAGTAACAGGGGCAATGGGTAACAAACCAATCCCGCCTCCCGGTGCTGTTAAGGGAGTGACGGCGGTTTGGTCAGGATCAAAGAATGCGTCTTGCTCTCCGATGGGGTTAGGAATAATGGGTCGGGCATTGAGACCACCTGTTACTGCATTTCGATCAGGTGGATTAAAGCCATTAAAATTAACGGCAGCCGCCCCACCGTCATTGACAAAGAACGTATTATTAACCCCAAAGGAAAAACTACTATTGTAAGCTTCCGTTCCCGTTAAGTTAATATCCAAAACCTTGACGTTAACTGCCACCTGACGCTGACGCAGATCAAGCTGAACCAATTGGGTAGAAGCGAGTTCGACCAAGTTCGGTAAACCAATCAAGGTCACACTGTTGAGACGTTCATCCACAATCACTTGCAACCCCCGCAATAACGGTGTTGAGTCTGTGGTTTGAATTCTCAGGGTTTCCACCACCGTTGTGACTCGGGTATCCGTTGTGGTCAGTGCTTGGGTACTGCCGGGAATATTAACGGAGTTGGTCGCAGTCACTTGCTGTTCACGAGTAATTGAACGTTCTGCTCCCATACTCACTAAAAATCCGGCGGCGGTTTCCGCATTCACTTGGTTAAGGCGGAAGGAACGAACTACCACATTTCGAGCCGAGTTGGGTAAATTAGAACCGATAAAAATGGTATTTCCATTACGGTTCGCTTCCAGTCCGCTTAAGCGCAATACATAGTTAAATACATCTTCAACGGACTCGTTTTCAATATCTAAAGAAATTTTTGGCCCATTACCGGAGGTTGGGCTTTGAGCATTTTGCCCAGTCTGTTGAGCCCCACCTGCCCCATCCAAAAAGGCAATATTTAATCCGGCGGTTCGAGCTAGCAAGGCTAATACATCTCGCACTGGAGCATCCCGCAATACTAAACGGGGAATCCGTTGGGCATTATCTAAACGAATCGTGGCAGCCGTTGTGGGATTAATATTAGAAACGGCAATATCCCCTACTGGTGGCGCAACGGCACGGGGGAGAAAGGGAGGAGCTTGATCCATTGGTCGAATTCCCCCAGGTGGAACATTTCGACCATCAATTGTCACGGCTGGATCAGGAACTAAAACGGGTTGATTGTTGTTTTGAAGGGGTTGGGTGGGAGTTGTTGGAGGAGGGGCAGCCGGAGCAACAGGGGGTTGATTAGCAGGGGCTTGAGCCACATTATTTCCGGCTCTCGTTCCCATACCAATCACAATTCCACCGGAAGCACCTTGCATAATTCTCGCTTCGGGGGCGCCATTGGTTCCACTGACAATCACCCGCACACTGGTGGGATCAAGTTGGGTGACGACGACTGAGGCAATCCCGGGAACTGGGTTACTTTGTTGAAAATTCTGATCAGGAATCGCAAGCTGAGTATTAATAATATCAGCAACGAAATCATTTCCCCGTCTGACCACAAACACTTCTGGGCGTTCTCCGCCTTGGGTGGTCAGCAGTAGGCTAACTTCCCCATTCATTTCAACCAAACGCACTTCTTGGACGCGAGTTTGAGCTAGTGCTGGAGCTTGGGTGATGAGGGCGATCGCAGCACCCGCTAAAACTCCGCCACCAATTCCTTGAAGTTGCTTCACGTTTCCTCCTCCACACAAAAAACCAGTAATTCAGTTGGTGTTAATTTTACGCTGAACCGTTAAACGGCGCTAACTGTAAACAGCCTATGACTAACCTTTCAGGTATAGCATGGGACGCTTACGGTTTACGTTGAAGATTTTATTTAGAAATTGAAAATGAACAGGTCGGTTTCTCTGGACTTGAAAGCGTCACTAATCCTCAACCTGCAATTCCTCTGGTTTAATCTGCTAGGATACAACAACTTCACCCCCAGTGACTACTCTGTCCTTGGGAAGATTCGGACAGTCACCAGTCACCAGTCATCAGTCACCCGTAGGGGCGTTGGCGGAGCCTGCCGTTAGGCATAGCATTCGGGCAGAAATTTAGGATAAAAACCGATAAGTTACCTACCGAAAGATCCCGCCCCTACCCAGTCGGACACATCATCAGTCATCATTAAAAGCGTGCTTCTTCCCTGTTCCCTGTTCCCTATTCCCTATTCCCTCTTAATTCTTAATTCTTAATTCTTAATTCTTTATTTTGGTGGTTCTTGTCCGGCGGGGGGTGCGGTGGCGGCAGCAGCAGCGGCGGCGGCAGCAGCAGCTTGTTCAGGACTCAATGGTAATAAGACTTGTAGGTCAAAGCTGGTTTTCAAACGCCGTTGAGGTTGGTTGGGAGAGGGAACAAACCGACCTTGTTTATATTCACCCTGAATCACTGGATTTTGATCATCCAATTTAGTGGTTAAGTTTCTCACCACTAACATCGGTTGTAAGCGTTCTAGGGCAATTAAAAACTGGCGCGACTGCTCAAAAGACCCTTCAAAGACCACATCATATTCTCGACGTCTCAGTTTACCATTCACATCCGGGCCTAATGACCCATCGTTAACAATCTCCTCTTCCGGTGTTGCTAACTGAACCGGAGTAAATTTAGTCAGTTTTGCTTTTTTGGTGTCGTCGATAATCCCTGCGTTGATTTTATTAATCTGTTCGTTAATATCAAAAAGCAAGGTATTTAAACTGGCTTCATCCGCAAATAAAGCCGTTACAGTTGCTCTGCGAACTTTAGCATCGGCAAGGGCTTTTTCGGCTTTGTCTCGTTCTCGTAACCGTTGATCTTGTTTTTCAATTTCTTCCTGTTTGGTTTGAATATCCGTCCGCAGGGTTTGTCCTTGAACTAAAGCTGGCATTAAGAATTGATAAATCAGAAATCCAGCCAGTAATGCCCCACTGACCCCGACACCAATTCCCATAATTTTCGGGGTAACGGGAATACCAAATACAACAGGGGCTGACCCATTATCGCCATCAACTTCTTGAATAAACTCATTTGCTACGGTCATTGCTTGATAACTCCTTTTTGTTGAAGTGTTTTAATGCGATTGACCAGTCCCGCAGCCCCATTTTTTTCTAGCTCAGACAATAACTCTGAAGCGTTGGCTGTACTTAGATTGGTTTCAATTTTATATTCCACAACGGGTTGCAATTGGGGTTTCGTAGTCCCAGCGTCGCCATTGGGGTTTGAGGTGGATACCAGTTGAGTGGCATTATCTTTTAACTCAGCCGAAATCAGTTTTGTGTTTTCTGCTTCAAAGAACGGAGATTGATTCAGCAACAGCAGAAAATCATTAATTTGAGTAAAGGAATTCGCCAACCCCGAAATCACTAATTTAGCCGTTTCAGGTTCCGCAGGAGCCGCTGCGGGGGCTGGACTACCTGCTGGGGGAGGAGGTGCTGCGGCTGCGGCTGTTCCAGCCACGGGTTCCGGTTCGGTTTGTTCAATGGTCGTAATTCTGACCCCAGACACTTGCATCAGTTCCCCTAATTCCAACGTTAGGGCTGACCAAGGTTTAATTTGATTAAAAACCGTTGCTAACGCATCCGCTTCTTTCGTGGTTTGTTCGGTTTCTGCATTAATTTTATCCAGGGCTTGTACCTGCTGACCTTTTGCGTCTAATGTCTCAGTTAGAACTGTTAGTTCTTCTTGCAATGCTGAATTTTGTTGAGCAAAAATAAACCAAGCCCCTCCCACTAACGCATTTAGGGCTAATGCTACCCCAGCCCCAATCATAATGGGCTTTTTATCAATCTGTTGCCCGGCAGCCGATGAAGTCCGCCGGACTTCCTGGGCTAATAGATCGGGTCGATCATTGAGAAAATTAATATCTAGCGTATACATATTGTTGAGTGTTAACGATTCCTGGTTAACAGTTGACGGTTAAGGGTCAAACGGGTGCGGTAACGAGTGAGTTGATTAACTCATCCGTAGTCCCAAACCTAACACCACTCCTAAACTAGCACGTTGCTCAGGGGGAATTTCCTGTTCAATAGAAATCGAAAGGCTTTCAATGGGGTCAACTTGAGTGGCAGGCATTGCCAACCGCTGCATGAAGAACTCATCGAGTTGTCCAATGGCGGCTCCTGGCCCGGTGAGAAGAAGCTGTGCCATTTCTAAACCGTCGCTTTGGTTGATGTAGAAATCGACAGAGCGACGCAGTTCATCAGCTAATTCTGCAAAGACTTTAATAATGGCATTGGTGCCAGGATTTGGGTCGTTTAATGCTCCCATTGTATCAGTCACGGGAAGCGTCATGGCCTGGAGTTCGCTGACATCCCTCGTTGGAGGTAAATTCATCGCACTATTTAAGGCACTTTGCACCTGGTATAACCCAATGGGAATGGTACGGCTAAATTGAGGCACGCCATCCACTACAATTGCCAATTCTGTACTATCAAATTCAATATCGGCAATAATGGCGGCTTCCGTTGAGGAAAACTGTTCTAATTGATGTTTGAGGGTACGAATTAAGGAAAAATTACTCACTTCTAAAACCGTCACTTTTAACCCCGCTTGAGCAAAGGTTTCTACATAGGTATCGGTGACTTCTTTACGGGTCGCCACTAACAACACCTGGACTTTCTCAATGCCGTCCTCATCGACAAATCGCCCTAATTTCTGATAGTCCACATCTGCTTCTTCTCGGGGGAAAGGCAAATATAACCCCGCTTCGGCGTTCATGTAGTCTTTGAGTTCGTCGTCGTTGAGTTCGGCGGGAACCGGAATAATGCGGGTGACGGCTTCTCGTCCAGGGATAGATGTCCCCACCGTTTTCGCTTTAATATTCTTATCGGTCATCGTGGATTGAATTAACTCCGCCATCGTTGGCGTATCCACAATTTGACCATCTTGAACCACCCCTTCTGGTACGGGAGTTGTCGCTAAGGTCACTAATTTTAATTGTTGACCTTTTTTGCGAATTTCAACAAAATTAATCCGTTCTGTCGCTAATTCGATGCCGACTCCCGGCTTCCGACGGGAGAACAGTCCTTTTAATACGCTAACCATATTGTCAATTGAATGTATTGATTAGAGATTTAATCTTAACTTGTTCTGCTCAGAACGAAGTCAGCTTCAGATGATTAGGCTTTTTGTTCCTGGTGTTCCTGGAGCCCAAAGCCGAATTATCCTGACTTTATTATTGGTTTTTTTCTTAAAAATCGATCCCATCGCCCCAATTATTTTTTCCCCCTCCTGAATCCATTAGGCGAGTCCTGGATAACAAGTGGGATGATAACTGCCCTCTTTAACCTATGATAGAGGGTTGCTATCAATAATGCTGCCAATATAACGAAACGTCACGGGCTGAGGGGAAGTCTCAATAAAATGAAACAATTGCACGGTTGGAAACGGTTTGGTTTGTTAATGATTTTGGGGCTATGTTTAAGTTGGGGCGTCAGTTGCTCCGCTCCTGCTCCCAATTCTCAACAAAATAACCAAGAAATTGAATTCTGGACAATGCAACTGCAACCGCAGTTTACGGATTATTTTAATCAATTGATTGCTAATTTTGAAGCGGAAAATCCAGGGATTAAAATTAAATGGGTTGACGTGCCTTGGTCAGCAATGGAAAGTAAAATTTTAGCGGCAGTTTCAGCTAAAACAGCCCCCGATGTGGTGAACTTAAATCCTGATTTTGCGGCTTTATTAGCGGGTCGGAATGCTTGGCTGGATTTAACCACAAAAGTTCCTGAAACGGTGCGATCGCAATATTTATCTAATATCTGGAAAGCCAATACGTTAGAAACCTGTAAAGACCAAACTTGTCAAACCATCACCTTTGGCATTCCTTGGTATCTCACCACCCAAATTAGTATTTATAATCAAGATCTATTGCAAAAAGCAGGAATTCAAACCCCACCCAAAACCTACGCCGAACTAGCTCAAGTTGCTCAACAAATTAAAGAAAAAACTGGTAAATATGCGTTTTTTGTCTCCTTTGTTCCTGAAGATTCCGCTCAGGTATTACAGTCTTTTGTCCAGATGGGCGTACAATTATTAGATAAAAATGGAAAAGCTGCCTTTAATACCCCCCAAGGGAAAGCAGCGTTTCAATATTGGGTTGATTTATATCAAAAAGATTTACTTCCCAAAGAAGTCTTAACCCAAGGACATCGCCGCGCCATTGAACTCTATCAAGCGGGAGAGATTGCCATTTTAACGTCGGGGCCACAATTCTTAAAATCTATTAATCAAAACGCGCCGACGGTTGCTAATGTTTCTATTCCTGCACCTCAAATTACTGGAGAAACGGGTAAAAAAACAGTGGCGGTTATGAACTTAGTTATCCCTCAAAATACACCCACACCGGATCAAGCGTTGAAATTTGCATTATTTGTCACGAATAATACCAATCAACTCGCTTTTGCTAAGGAAGCGAATGTGTTACCATCGGTAAAAGAGTCTCTCAAAGATAATTATTTTACAACCGTTCCTGCTAATAGTTCGGCGGCAGATCAAGCCCGTTTAGTCAGTGCCGCAGAATTACAAAATGCTGAAGTTTTAATTCCGCCTCAGAAAGACATTAAGCAGTTACAAAAAATTATCTATGATAATTTACAAGCTGCTATGCTGAATCAAAAATCCGTTGATCAAGCGATCGCGGATGCCGAGAAAACTTGGAATGAACGATAAAATCAGGAGACGCGCCATGGCGCGTCTCTACTGAATTCTTTCTTATCAGTAGGTGTATTTATGAAATTTTCAATTCTTGATGTATTTGCGGAAGAAAAATATGCGGGAAATCAACTCGCTGTCGTTTGGGGTGAGGGAATAGAATCCTTATCCGATGGGGAACTGTTGAAAATTGCCCAGGAAATGAACTATTCTGAAACCACTTTTATTCTGTCAACACAACCCGAAAATAATGGTTATCCGGTACGAATTTTTACCCCGAAAAAAGAACTACCCTTTGCCGGACACCCCACGTTAGGAACTGCTTATTTAATTCAGCAGGAAATGATTAAAAATCCCGTTGAACAAGTTATTTTAAATTTAGCAGTTGGTCAAATTCCGGTTACGTGGAAACCTTCAGAAGATGGAAAACAGATGCTCTGGATGCGCCAAAATCCGCCTCAGTTTGGGCAAAAATTTGAAATTGAAACGTTAGCACCGATCTTAAATTTAGAGTTTGCTGACTTTGATTCTCGCTATCCCATTCAAGACGTTTCCACGGGAATTCCGTTTATTATTGTTCCCTTAAAAACTCAGGAAGCGTTGAAAAAAGCAAAAGTCAATTTAGAGTTATATTTCCAGTTTATTGAAAATACAACAGCTAAAGAAATCTTTATTTTTTGTCCCGAAACTCATCATTCACAAAACCAACTTTGTGCCAGAATGTTTGCACCTGCATTGGGGGTTCCTGAAGATCCAGCCACGGGAAGCGCGAATGGGTGTTTAGCGGGATATCTTTCAGAATATCGTTATTTTGGGTCTGACCAAGTGGATATTAAAGTTGAACAGGGATATGAAATTGATCGTCCGTCTTTATTGTTATTAAAATCTCAAAAACAAGGAAACATTATTCAAGTAGAAGTGGGGGGAAATGTTGTTAAAATAGCGGAAGGAATATTAGTTTAAAAGAAGGAATTTTACAACCTTTTAAATTGCCAAAACCTAGTTTATTAAGACACTACAGGGGGACTAAAAAACCCGGTTTCTCTGAGAAACCGGGCTAAAAAATCTGGTTTCTTTAGCATTATTAATCTAATGTAACATTAACTTTAGATTCATCCCAATCGGTCTCAACTCGCCAGTTCGGATCTTTATTGTCCTGAAGACTAGAATTAATTTCATCAGCAATTTGTTTCAGTTTATCGGGAGATAAACCTGCTTCATTTTGCTCTTCAGCTTTAGTATAATCTAGACCTACACTGGCAATTTCTAATCGTTGATTCGGGTTAGTAGTTGTTTTTTCGGAATCTAAAGGGGGTTTAGATGGATGTTCTTCTTGGGGGTGAGACATTTGGACTCCTTAGATAAACAGGGATTGTATTAATAGCAGTTTTCAAGACAGCTATCGGTTTTTCAGTCAATCTTTAATAAATTTTATTCTTCCCTTCAAAAATTATAACCTGCTTTAAATTAAAAGGGTAAATCTTCATAAAACTCTTCATCTTCTGGGGGAGATTGAGGTTGAGATAATAGTTGTTCTGCTTGTTTAATTTGTTCAAAGATAGAAAGGCGCGATCGCTGTCTTTTTTGAATTAATTTATCAATTTTATATTTAGCTTTAATTTGCTCTCGAATTTCTTTAGGAATGGGGTCATAATCTTGCTGAAAATCTGCTCTTGTTACAACGGGAACTCTAGGGCCTAATTTTTCGATTGGCATTTGGGGAAGACGCTCTAAAAAATAGTCTTTTCGGTGTTTAATTAATTCGGCTTTATTCTGAATTTCCGTGACCATTCCTAAAATTTGGCTAAGATGATGGGAAGACAAAGCAATTTGCACATCTAAATCTTCACTCGGAATTCCTAATTGATTGAGTTGGGATAAAATTTGAGCAGGAATCTGACTCAGATCCGGCGGATTAACAGTGGCTTTTAAGGTGGTTAAAGCTTGTTTAATTTGGGTTTCGACCTCAGCAACAATTTCACGATGTTCAGCTTGATCAACAGGATTTTGGAGCAGAATTTTGAGAGCAGTTGTGGCTTGCTCTAAGTAGTTAAGCGTCGCTTGAATTTGCTCAGAATTCATGAATGGGGGGAAACAATAAAATTATTCAATCTCTTCTAATTCTTTTAATTCTTGAGTAGATTGCCAACCGGGTTGCCAAAGGGAACGATCTTTAAGCTGTTGGGCATTCAACCAAAATCGCACCGAGGGATCACAGGAAGCAACCAGTTCAGCGAAGACCCATTGACCCTGATTTTTGCGATTGACCACTTGGAAATGACGCCACCCCCAGGTTTTTTGATGGGATGTCCACTTAGAACCAACAAGGTGAGGAAATTTTTGCTTTTTTGGCATTGCTGGAGAGAGATTTGATAGGACAGGGAGTTGATCCATTAAAGGGACTATTCAAAATTTTGACAGATTTTGACCGATTCAGGATCACCTTGTCTAATACACGGATTATCTGATTTGTCCAGAGTCTACAGTCTTAATCAATTCATGGCATTTCTCCCGATCAAAATTTGTTATGACAATCTGTCGTAGTTTGTGATAAGATGTTAGCTGGTTATGAAAAAGTAGCGTTTTTTGAGGCTAATATGAATCGGATTGTTTCTTGGTCAAAGCGTGTTGCTTTGGTTTTATCTGTTGCTCTTTTAGTGATTAGCACGTTAACCTTTGGTGCATCCAGCGCTTCCGCAGAAACCTATTCTGTTAAAATGGGCAGTGATAATGGAATGTTAAAATTTGATCCTCCCCAATTGACCATTAAAGCGGGTGATACGGTTAAGTGGGTTAATAACAAATTAGCTCCCCATAACGCCGTTTTTGATAAAACTAAAGTCCCTGGTGGTGTTGATGCAGCATCAATTTCTCATAAAAAATTACTGACTGCCCCTGGAGATAGCTACAGCACAACTTTCGATACGCCTGGAACTTATACTTACTACTGCGAACCTCATCGGGGTGCAGGCATGGTTGCTAAAATCACAGTAGAATAATTATTACGATCTTCTCACCCTAGCTTTCGTTTGCGTTTAATATCACAACTGGGTTGTTTAAGATTAGGAAAAAACCTAATTTTAGACAACCCAAAATTGTATCAGTCATCAGTCACCAGTTATCAGCAGTCAGTGCTTTTTTCCCTATTCCCTCCTATTGCCCATTGCCTATTGCCTATTGCCTATTAATTCAAATTCGCTCCCCAATTGGGGACTTTTTCGGCGGCGCGGAGAAGGAAAGCGGCGAGTTTTTCAATGTCATCTTGGGACATCCAATTTTCAGATACTTGACGACACCAGAAGTTAAAATCGGTGCCATCGTAACTGACCGGATCTCGCATATAGGCAACTAAATTATTAATATGATCACGGGGAGGAGTCGCGCCTTTGAGAGCATCTAAAGATAAAGATACGTTGGGATATTGAACGGTGATTCCTCCGACATGACAGTTGACACAACTTTGTTCAAATAATGCTTTACCCGCCTCAAAATCTTCCCCTGTAAATGTGCGGGTATTTCCTTTATCATCTAAAGGAATTTCAACAGGTTGACGGGCATCAAAATAACGACGAATAAACGTATCAGTTGGATTTGCTTGGGCGGGTAAACTCAAGCTAAAAAAGCTAAACCAACAAATAGCAAGACTGAAGATAATAGGGATGAAATAATTACGGCGTTGCATGAAATCGGGTTTCCTCGATGAGTGGGGAAGTTCCAAAAAATTTAGACTTTAGATTTTAGATTATTGGTGATTTGGGTATTTATCCTTAAAGCTATTAAAGCTAGAATAAGTCAAATACTCATATCATCTACAACCGAAAATCTAAAGTCCAAAAACACAGAGGTTTTAACTATTTTTAACGCAGGTATTTTCCGCCGCCCCATTGGTCAGGACGGATTTTCGGTTCTAGGAGAACATAACCTGCGATCGCATATAAATCATCTTCGGATAAATTCCGCATTTTGGTGAAAATGTCTGCACTCTTGGTACTGGGATGGAGTTCAGAAATTTCGTCAAACCCGTCATAGGTGGTCGGGTTTTTCATAAAGTCGATTAAAGCAGCGATATTATCGCGGGAGGGATTTGCACCTTCTAATGCTGCGGGACTGAGGTTAACGTCAGGATTGGTTTTGGTCATCCCTAAAGCATGACAAGAAGCACAGGCATAGTTAAATAATTCTTTGCCTTTTTTCGCTTCTTTTAAACTCAGAACAACAGTGTCCCCAGATTCATTCAGAGGGAGTGTTCTGAGTTCTTGTGTCAATTCCAGCGCACTCGCATTATTGACAAACATTTGAAACGTGAAAAATACAGTGGCTACTGCTAGCCAAAAGTATCTTTTTAGCATGGTTCTCCTTATACCTAAGTGATTTATGGAACGTTCAATCCAGATTTCGGCTTAATCAGCAAGCAATCATTCGTTGGGATTTCAGATCAGGAGTTGATTGTCCCTGATCAAATGTCATTTATTAATTGTCATTTGTTAATCGTCTATTGTTATTTGCCATTTGTCAAAACTGCTGTTCTTCGGTTAGACCGTTGTAGAAATTGAACGTGATCACCCCCGAACGCAACCGACCTTTAACAAAGACCCCTGACGCTGCGGAATTTTCCCCATGTCCAGTCAAAACTTAACTGGGTTGAGTAGACTCCGGTGGCTCGCCTTGCTTCATAATTCTTGACATGATTGCCTTAGCATCCTCAAGGGCCAAACGGGTTTGAGGAGTCTTATAGGCAATACCCAACTGATCACAGAGCTTCAATACAGCCTCAACTGGGAGATTGTAGTCCTCTGCGATTTCTGCGATAGACAGGTCTGCAAAACCCATAAGTGTTAATCGCTGACAGGTCTTGATCAAAAATTATAGGAAGGTTTGGGATCAGTGAACATAGGAATTAAGAATTAAGAATTAAGAATTAAGAATTAAGAATTGAAGGCAGGCGGCAGCTTTGCTGGAGGCAGGAGGCAGAAGGGAGAAGGAAGAAGGGAGAAGGAAAGAAAAATAGTTTGCTTGTCTCCTTGTCCCCCCTTCCCCTTGTCTCCTTGTCCCCTTGTCTCCTTGTCCCCTTGTCCCCTGCTCTATTTTGACGGTGAGATTTCGTGGGAGAAGTTAATTTCAGGGTGTAAGGGTTGGACGTCTGGGACTGGGGGTAAATGACTCGACGCTTGGGGGACACGATGGAGACGAATGAGTTGGGCGAGGGTTTTCTTCAGTTGGGTACGGGGAACAATCGCATCAACGAACCCATGGGCTAACAAATATTCTGAGGTTTGGAAATCTTCGGGTAATTTTTCCCGAAGGGTTTGTTCAATCACGCGACGTCCGGCGAAGCCGATGGTGGCTTTCGGTTCCGCTAAAATTAAATCGCCCAACATGGCAAAACTCGCCGTTACCCCCCCGGTGGTGGGATGAGTGAGAACGGGAATATAGAGTAATTTCGCTTGTTGATGCCGCTGCAACGCCCCAGAAATTTTCGCCATCTGCATCAGGCTTAACATTCCTTCCTGCATTCGAGCGCCACCCGATGCACAAATAATCACAACGGGATAGCGTTCTCTGGTTCCCTGTTCAATTAAACGGGTGAGCTTTTCCCCCACCACTGAACCCATACTGCCGCCCATAAACCGGAAGTCCATCACTCCCAAAGCAATCGGTTCTCCGTCAATTAAGCCAATTCCGGTTTGTACTGCATCGGATAACCCGGTTTTCTCGCGCATATCCCGCAGTCGGTCACTGTAGGATTTGCGGTCGCGGAATTTCAGCGGATCAGTGGCGCACATCTCGGAATTGATAGGCATCCAAGTATTGGGATCAATGAGTTGCTGAATTCGCTCATTGCTATGGACTCGGAAATGATGCTCACATTCCAAGCAAACCATCTGATTGGCTTGGAGGTCTTTGGCATAGGTTAACGCATTACACTGTTCACATTTGACCCATAACCCATCCGCTATTTCCCGTTCTTGTCGTTCGGGACTACTGGATACGGATTGACGTCGATTTGCAAACCAATCAAATAGAGACATTTAAAGATTTTTTTGACCTTTGTATTTTTAACTTTAAAAACGAGGCATCAGAACATTTTTAGGGATCTTGTCAGCCCCAGCATTAAATTTTAAATCTATCCTATAATAAAATGATCTGCACCCGATTAGACGTTTAATCAACAGATTCTAACTCTTCATCAATCGGGCTTAAGAGCAGTAAAGCCGTCCATTGATGTTCGGGAGGGACTTGTAACGCTGCTGGACAACCCATTCCCAGGTAGGAACTCATCCCAATATCAAGGATGCGAGTGGGGATTTCATGGGCTTCTAAAACTTGCTGCATGAATTCAGCTTCCCAGCGGAGTGCCGTTGTTTTTAAGGTAATCCAAGACACGATTAATTCTAGATGTGGAGTGTTAGGGAATTGGAAAAAATAAATTCAGATACGTCCTTAGTATGACTTCTCCCCACAGGGCTGTCAAACCTGCGGCGATCGCTAAAAAGGGGCCAAAGGGAATCGGTTGACGACGGTTAATTAATCCCAAGGCGATCGCACCTCCTCCCACAAACGCCCCTAACGCACAAGCGATAAACCCCGCCACCAGTAAATATTTCCAACCTAACCAAGCCCCCATCATCGCGGCTAATTTGCTATCGCCAGCCCCCATTGCAGCTTGTTTGAGGGCGATGGTTCCGAGTAAAGAAATAATATCAAAGATCCATAATCCCAAAACGGCTGCGACAATTCCCCCCATGAGTTCCTGACTGCTTACTGCTAAATTTTTAGACAAATAAAACCCTTGAGTTATTTGAAAAGTTAAGCCTAAAACTAATCCTGATTGCGTTAGCACATTGGGTAAAGTGAAGGTGTCAATATCAATCATGGCTAGAGCAATTAACCAACTAAATAACACCCAGTATCCCACCATTTCTATCAGATTATTGGATAGAATAAAAATTAATAAAAATAATAATCCCGTTGCAGCTTCAACCAAAGGATAACGCATAGAAATCGGTGTTCGGCAATATTTACAGCGTCCTTTTAACCGAATCCAACCGAACACCGGAATATTATCTGAAGCTTTTAAACGGGTTAAACAAGAGGGACAGCGAGACGGCGGATGCAAAATCGACAAACCCGCCGGAACCCGATAAATCACCACATTCAAAAAACTACCAATTGATGCCCCTAATACAAAAATAATTAAATAGGCAGGTAAAGAAATTAAAATATCCATAAAAATCAGTAATCAGTAATCAGTAATCAGTAATCAGTAATCAGTAATTAGTAATCAGTTAGGCGGTGACAGTTAATCGTTAAAAGTTCCTTGTTCCCAGTTGTTAACGGGAGTTTGACTAAAAACTAATAGGAAATCCAAAAACTCTAGATTGACTAATAACTATTAACGAATGACTTCTCACTGATTACTGATAACTGATAACTGATAACTGATTAAAACACTTCTCCCTCAATGCGTTCAAAGGGGATAAAACATTCACCGGGAAGCAAAACGGGTTTACGGGAAAACAGCAATAACCCGCGATAGCTGTTGGGATTGATGGCCACTCCCAAAGGACGAGACATCCGTTGAGCATGAACTTCGGCATAAGCATAATATAGATGTCTAGCAACCCTCAATAAATTCGGATCAAGCAGAATCGGATTTGCTTGAGGGTTGGGGGGGGATAACGTTTGGGGTTGTAAGGCTTGTACCACAGAATACCCTTCCTAACACATTCCACAGGATTGACTATCATTTTATGCTCTAAATTGCGATGACTTTTAATCAACCGACTTTATTAGCCCTAGATTTTGATGGCGTTCTCTGTGATGGACTGCGAGAATATTTCCAAACCGCTTGGCGAACCTATTGTCAACTGTGGTCGCCACCGGATACTGTTTCCCCAGAAGAACTCGCTCCGATATTTTACCGGACTCGACCAGTGATTGAAATTGGTTGGGAAATGCCAATTTTAATTCGGGCTTTGGTATTAGGAATTTCGGAAGCGGACATTTTAGAAAATTGGCCTCAAATTGCCCATGAAATTGTGACAAAAGAACAACTGAAAGCGGACGTGATTGGCCCTCATTTGGATGGGGTGCGAGATCAATGGATCGAAACGGATTTATCAGGATGGTTATCATTACATCAATTTTATCCGGGGGTCATTAACCGCATTCAACCATTGATTGATAGTTCTGTTTCAGTTTATATTATTACAACGAAAGAGGAACGTTTTGTGCGATCGCTTTTGGAAGAACAAGGAGTTATTATTCCCAACGGAAGAATTTTTGGCAAAGGGTACAAAAAACCTAAAGCTCAAATCTTAAGAGAATTATTAGCAACATCAACGACTCCTGAGAACATTTGGTTTGTCGAAGATCGGTTACAAACTTTATTATCGGTTCTCAAGCAACCTGATCTGAATTCTGTTCAGTTATTTTTAGCAGATTGGGGCTATAATACTCAAAAAGAACAAGATTCTGTGGCTGAATATCCGCCTATTCATTTATTATCTTTGTCACAATTTAGTCAAGAATTTTCAGATTGGTTTTAAGTGATTGCGGGCAAAGGGGCGAAAAAATCTCGCCCTAATTTTAGAGAAGGGGGTGCAACCAACGCACCCAACAAGGAGAGAGCAGGTATTATTATGTTAGATTTAACAAAATTAGCGCAACAAATGCAAGGCATGAGCCTCCATATTAATCGAGAAGCAGAAGCCTCTCGAAAGCGGATTGAAATTGCTTTAAATTTAATGGAAGAAGCAAAATTAACCTACCAAAGTTTAATAAAAAAACAAGAGGAATTTAAACAACGAATTATTTTTAAACCCGCAACGCCACTGGAACCATTAAACCATTATCCTTATATTACGGCTCCGCCTTTAGCGCATACGGTTTTTGCAACGGATGGTTCCCAAATTGCACCAAGCGCCCATGAAATTGCTTATTGTTATTTAATTAATGTGGGGCGAGTGATTTTGCATTATGGGCAAAGTCGCCATCCGATTTTAGATAGTATTCCTGAAATTTATTATCGTCAGGAAGATTTATATTTATCGCGTCAATGGGGAATTAAAACCGAAGAATGGATGGGATATCGACGCACTGTAGCGGAGGCGATGATTTTAGCAGAAACGGGAATTCAGTTATTAGAAGTTGCTCAAACTAAAAGCCTCAATGTACCGACGTTAGCGTTAGTAGATGGGTCTTTAATTTATTGGTTTTTGGAAGTTTTACCCACAGAAGCCAGGAATTTAATTTTAGAACCGATTTTAGAAGCTTGGGAAACCTTAAGGGTGGCGGGAATTCCGTTAATGGGTTATGTGAGTGCATCGAGAAATAGCGAAAGTTTATCGTTTTTGCGGTTACAAGCTTGTACCTTTGAAGAGCCAAATTGCTTAAAAAATTGTCCAGGTGTGGGGTTAATGAGTGCGACGGGAAATACGAAAAAAGCACCTTGTCAGGTGTTTGATCCGCTGCGGGATACGGTATTATGGGAAAGTCAATTAAAACCCGGTCAGAGAAGCCCGTTATGGCGATCGCAAGCCCCGATTTTAGACTTTTATGCTCATCATCAAATTTATTTCTGTTATGTGAATGTGGGGTTAGAAGTGGCGCGCTTAGAAATTCCCGCTTGGGTGGTTGAAAATCCTGAACAATTAGAGTTAGCATTAGGAATGGTGATTGCTCAAGTTCAAAAAGGATATGGTTATCCAATTGTATTAGCAGAAGCCCATAATCAAGCGGTGGTGAAAGGAGGCGATCGCGCTCGTTTTTTTGCAATGTTAGAACAACAAATGATTAAAGCCGGATTAAAAAATGTGGGAACCTCTTATAAAGAAGCCAGAAAACGAGGAAGCATTGCTTAATGAATTAAGAATTAAGAATTAAGAATCGCGTAGCGTCCTGAGCGGAGCGTTGGCGGAGCCTGTGCGTAGCACTTAAGGATCTGAATTAAGAATCGCGTAGCGTCCTGAGCGGAGCGAAGGATCTGAATTAAGAATTAAGGCAATAGGCAATAGGCACTCTTGCAATAGGGTATAAAGAGACTATTTTTCTTTCCTTCTGCCTCCTGCCTCCTGCCTCCTGCCTCCTGCCTCCTTCTCACTGATTACTGATGAATGATTATGCCGATTCAATTAATATTATTATTAGCGTCTTTAATTGTAACCTGGTTGGTGTTTACCTGGGCGGTTCAGGTATTGAAGGTTAGTATTAATACGGCGATCGCGATCGCTATTTTAGTCTTAATTTTACAGCTTGCGTTTGGGATAGCTCCACAAGAATTATTAGAACAAATCAAACAATTACCCCAAACGGTTGGGAAACTAATCAATAATCAGTAATCAGTAAAAGCGTGTTTCTTCCCAAATTCTTAATTCTTTTGACTCTATAGGGGCGGGATAACCCCGCCCCTACAATTCTTAATTCTTAATTCATTAAGCGATGCTTCCTCGTTTCCTCGCTTCTTTATAAGACGTTCCCACATTTTTTAATCCAGCTTTAATCATTTGTTGTTCTAACATTGCAAAAAAACGAGCGCGATCGCCTCCTTTCACCACCGCTTGATTATGGGCTTCTGCTAATACAATTGGATAACCATATCCTTTTTGAACTTGAGCAATC
>JBMDYE010000418.1:0-2679 GCA_048595135.1 Planktothrix sp.
TCGCCAATATTATGAATAGCACCGCCACTATCTTCTGCACTGTTACCAGAAAAGGTACTATTATTAATAGTAGCGGTACTGCTGTAGTAAATAAAAATTGCCCCACCGCCATATCCTCCCTCGCCTGTGACTTTGTTATCGGCAAAGGTACTATTATTAACGGTAAGATTGCCTAAGCTACTACTAACATAAATTCCTCCCCCCCGTTTGTCTGCTTCCCCATTCCTAAAGGTGAGGTTATTAAGGGTGAGGTCACTATTGGAGGGAACATAAAAGAAACGGAAAGCTGGTGCTGTGGGACTTCGTTCAATAATAGCCCCATTCCCGTTCAGGGTCAGTTTTCCGCCAACGGTTATATCCGTAGGAGTGGGTAAACCGTTAGCATCACTCGCAAAACCATCGGAGGTGTTGTTATCAACCGTTGTTAAGCTGTAGACTCCTTTTGTTAAATTAATAACATCGTCTTCTAGCGTTGTATTAGCCGTGTTAATGGCTGTTTTTAACTCATCAACGGTACTGACATTATAAGTCCCTAATATTGCTGGATAATTAGTAATTTTTTCTTGATCAAACGGAAATGACGTGGTAATTTTTCCGAAGATGACATCTAGGTTCCAACTTCCCCCCAAAGGAGTATAACCAACTTTTTGACGCGAAGCCGCGAGGTTAACTCCTAGATAGCCATGAAGACGAGACAGAAACCCATCGTTATCTGATGCGAGTTCACAACTATAAATTAAAAAATCAGTCTTTTCTGTAAAAGTTTGTCGCCAAGTTTTCAGTAGCGGTGCATATTTTTCAAGATTATTGACGTTGAGGGTAGTATTCCCTAAATGCAGTGTTCCTGAACTTCCATGGGTGAGCAGATGAACAGCTTTTAAATGTTTGTAGCCTGATAAAATATTAGTAATTTGTTGAATTCCATCTTCATTTTTTGAGAGGATAATAGAATCAACATTTTCACCCACTGCGTCTAATAATTGGGGGATATTCGGAACGGATGAATCAATGATCAGTAATATATTGTCTGTGAAGGCTGAACTTAAGTCAAAATTAACGATGCTCATCATCAATCCTTTATTTTCTATTAACTGAAAGGGTTTTAGGTTAGTCTAAATCGTTGGGAAACCTGGGGTGGGGTTGTCAAGTGCAAAACCCACCCCTCGACTGGAGGAGTCAGAAGATTATCCGTGATTATCAGGAGATTGCACCCAGTTTAGGTGATGCTTGGGAAGGACAATCTCTAAGGGTTTTATACAAGCCTTTGGGTTCTGTTAGAGAATGCCCCAATTTCAAATTACTAGCTTTAGTATAACTGACCGATTCTTTTTTTTTCAGAAGTGTTGACAATTACTATAAAACTTTACATTATTTTTATCAAAAGTTAGCGATGCGCCCTTCTGGCGCGGCTAGCGTCATCGCTCATATTTTACTCTTTTTTGCCGCACTTTGAAACAACCCTGGGGGGCTAGTTAAAAGGTTTTTAATTCTTATAGAACTGTCTATTCTTAATTTCTCCTTTAACTGCCATATAATCCCAGTTGATAATTAGAGGGATAAAAAATAGAGGAATTAGCAAAATGAAAAGTGTCTATCTCTCGTGGGGAAAAGTTGAGCCTTTGTTGATGCTCATATTCTCGAATCCAATTGGGAATTTCATCAGCCGGAAGGGGTTTAGAGAAGAAATAACCTTGTCCATATTTGCAAGAGAGCGATCGCAATAAGTTCAGTTGCGTTTGGGTTTCGATGCCTTCTGCAATCACTTCTAGACCCAAGGTTTGACCTAAAGCAATAATTGCTTTAATAATATCATAATTTTTAGGATTTTCGGTCATTTGATGAACAAATGATCGATCTACTTTTAAAATATCAATCGGTAAATTCCTCAAATAGGATAAAGAGGAGTAACCTGTACCAAAATCATCAATACAGATGGCAATTTTCCGACTTTTTAATTGATGAAGCAGGCGAGTAGCTAAGTCAGCATTTTCCATTAATATGGTTTCAGTCACTTCAATTTTTAAATGAAAGTTAGGAATCTGCGAGCGACAATAAAGCTGTTCAATGGTTTCAAGTAACTGGGGATGAATCAGTTGCAGTCCTGATAAATTCACCGAAATGCTTAAGGGTAAAATAGGTTTTAATTCCTGCTGCCATTTTTTCATTTGTCGCCAAGCTTCTTGTAAAACCCATTCTCCCACCGGAATAATTAATCCTGTTTGTTCCGCTAAGGGAATAAATTGAGCGGGAGAAATCCAGCCTCGCTGGGGATGATTCCAACGAATTAACGCTTCAAAACCTATCAATTTTTTCGTCTCTAATTCAATTAAAGGTTGATAAAATAGTTTTAAATGTTCTTGAGAAATCGCTTGTTTTAAATCCGTTTCTAACTGGAGTCGTTCCAGTTCTTCAATTTGCATAAACTTGCTAAAAAAGAGCGTTTGTCCCACGCCTTTTTTCTGAGCATAATGGTGGGCTGTATCAGCGGCTCTAAAGAAATCTTCGGGTTGGCTATATTCGATGGTACTATCCACAATACCAATCGAAATAGAAGAGTAAACTAAAAACTGATCAAGCTGAAACGGATTACTAATAGTTTGGTGTAACTGATTCACCATTTCTTGAATTTCGGTTTCATTTTTCACCGAGTCTAATAAAATCGCAAATTGATCTTCTTCC
>JBMDYE010000419.1:0-13060 GCA_048595135.1 Planktothrix sp.
ATTTTTGAACGGTTTGAACGTCTTTATCTCCCCGTCCTGAACAGTTGAAAACGATGCGGGGACTGCCTTCTAATTGAGGGCAAAGGGTTTCTAAATAAGCGATCGCATGGGCGGTTTCTAAGGCGGGAATAATCCCTTCTAAACGGGATAACCGTTGGAACGCGTCTAACGCTTCTTGGTCAGTGACGCTGTAATATTCTGCCCGACCTAAATCTTTTAAATAGCTGTGTTCTGGCCCCACACCAGGATAATCTAACCCCGCACTAATGGAATGGGCTTCGATCACTTGACCATCATCATCTTGCAACAGATAGCTCATCGCCCCATGTAACACACCCACTTGTCCATGAGTTAAAGTGGCGGCGTGTTTTCCGGTATTCACCCCTTCTCCGGCGGCTTCTACCCCAATGAGGCGGACAGAAGGTTCATGGACAAACTCATGGAACAGTCCCATTGCGTTAGAACCACCGCCCACACAAGCGATCAGAATATCCGGTAAACCGCCCCATTTTTCTAAACATTGGCTCCGTGTTTCTTCTCCAATGATCGCGTGAAAATCCCGAACCATCATCGGATAGGGATGGGGGCCAGCAACGGAACCGAGGATATAATGGGTGGTTTCAACGTTCGTTACCCAGTCGCGGATGGCTTCTGAGGTGGCATCTTTGAGGGTTCCGGTTCCCGCTTCCACCGGACGCACTTCAGCCCCTAAAAGGCGCATTCTAAACACATTCAGGGCTTGACGTTCCATGTCGTGAATGCCCATATAAATCACACAGTCCAGACCATAACGGGCGCAAACCGTTGCAGTGGCGACGCCGTGTTGACCTGCGCCTGTTTCGGCGATAATGCGCTGTTTGCCCATTTTTTTCGCTAATAAAGCTTGGGCGAGGGCGTTATTAATTTTGTGGGCGCCTGTGTGGTTTAAATCTTCTCGTTTTAAATAAATTTGCGGGCCAGTACCGTCGGGTCTGGCATAATGTTGAGTGAGGCGCTCGGCAAAATAAAGGGGGCTAGGACGTCCCACATAGTCCTTTAACAGATTTTGAAGTTCCCTTTGGAAGTCGGGATCGTTGCGATAATGTTGATAGGCGGTTTCCAGTTCCGCTAAAGCAGGCATTAAGGTTTCTGGAACGTATTTGCCGCCAAATTGTCCAAACCGCCCCAGGGAGTCAGGGCGTTGAGTTGCGTTGGGTTGGAGGTTGCTTGGTAACGGAGTCGTAGTCACAAACTTGAAATCTAGAATATTGAATAATCTTCTTATTATATAAGGAGGCAGGAGGCAGGAGGCAGAAGGCAGGAGGAAAGAAGGAAGAAGGAAAGAAGGAAGAAGGAAAGACCGAAGAAGGAAAGAACCCAGGAGGAAAGAAGGAAGAACGAAAGAAGGAAGAAGCAAAGAAAAATTGTCCCCTTGTCCCCTTGTCCCCTTATCCCCTTGTTCCCAGATGTGTGCCAATTTCTGAACCATCACACGGTTTTGTCTAAGCGTCCTTAATGATCTGTTATGGTTTGGAGTAGATAACACCCATAACACCCCCTATGCACCGCCCTCGCTTCGGGGTGGTGTTTTTGTTAATAAAGATATCAGAAGACAGAGGTATTTATTAATTGGCCATGCCATAATTATTAAAGTAAACTTGATCAGGGGTCGTCAAACGATGCAGTTTAATTTTTTTGATATTTTTTGGGTGATTTTATTAATAAGTTCCTTTCAACCGGTTTTACAAAAACGCAATTTAGAAGCCAGACGGGTTCAAGCCTTACGAGATTTTGAACGGGAACGAAAAAGCCGAGTCATTTTGTTAATTCATCGTCAAGAATCCATTAGTTTGTTTGGAATTCCCTTATCTCGTTATATTAGTATTGAAGACTCAGAACAAGTGTTACGGGCGATTCGCCTCACGCCGCCGAATGTTCCGATTGATTTAATTTTACATACTCCGGGTGGGTTAGTTTTAGCCACAGAACAAATTGCTAGAGCCTTAATTCGTCATCAAGCGAAAGTTACCGTATTTGTTCCCCATTATGCGATGAGTGGGGGAACGATGTTAGCATTAGCCGCCGATGAAATTGTGATGGATGAAAATGCAGTTTTAGGGCCTGTTGATCCCCAGTTAGGGAATTTTGCGGCGGCGAGTATTTTGAAAGTAGTAGAAGAGAAACCCATTAGTGAAATTGATGATCAAACGTTAATTATGGCAGATTTATCAAGAAAAGCCATTCATCAAGTTCAACGCTTTGTGAGAACCTTGTTAGAAGATTCGTTTCCAACTCAAAAAATTGATCCGAGTAAAATTGATAATATTATTCAAACCTTAACAACAGGTCAAATTACTCACGATTGTCCGATTACGGTTGAAGAAGCGAAGGACTTAGGTTTACCCATTACCGCAGGTTTACCGAAATCGATTTATTCGTTAATGGATTTCTATCCTCAACCCCAAGCCGGTCGTCCAACAGTACAATATATTCCCCTTCCCTATGAACCTCGTGTCCCGTTACCAGAAGCAACAGGGAAAACGAATTAAGAATTAAGAATTAAGAATTAAGAATTAAGAATGGGCAATCGGTAATGGGCAATAGGCAATAGCTGATAACTGATGACTGGTGACTGATGACTGATGACTGATGACTGGTGACTGGTGACTGGTGACTGGTGACTGTAAAAGCTTCCTGAGTTATGATAGAACTGAATCAATTGAGAGCTTTGATCGGCTTGAATTGATTTAATGGATATCACTGATGAGAATTTTAATGATTTCCTCGACTTTTCCTTATCCGCCGAGTCGAGGAGGAACGGAAGTTAGAACGTTTAACTTGTTGAAATACTTGAACCCTCACCATCCGGTTACCCTGGTTACTCAACGACATCAAGGGGTTTCCGATGCTGAAGTGGAAGAACTGCGGCAATGGGTGGATGAGTTAATGATTTTTCCCCTTCCCCCAGTACCGAAAGGGAAAGGAGTGGCGAAGGTGAAACGGTTTGCAGAGTCTTTAATTCAAGGAACACCCCCGAACGTTTTATATCGATATTCTCCAGAACTACAAGCCGCCGTCGATGAACGGGTGAACCAAGGAAAATGTGATGTGATCACCTGTGAACATAGTGTTAATGAAATTTATATTCGTCCGTCTTATTGGGGTAAAGTTCGTACCGTTGTTGATATTCACAGTTCCGTGGCGGGTTGGACTCGAAATCATTTAGAAATGGGAGCTTCTCCCCATCCATTGCGCGATCGCATTTATCTAAATTTACTATTAGAACGCTATGAAAAACGCTATGCGGATAAGTTTAATCATCTGGTTGTAACAACCGAAGATGATGAAGTCCAGTTTCAAAAATTTCATCCGAAAGGACAAATTCATGTGATTGCCAATGGGGTAGATTTAGAGTTATTTCCGATGCGATCGCATGATCCCAATAACCATAATTTAGTGTTTGTCGGGGCGATGGATGCCTCCCATAATATTGATGCGGCGCGATATTTTAGTTTAGAGGTTTTACCCGTTTTACAACAGCGTTATCCTGATGCGACCTTTACCATTGTTGGGGCTAGACCTGTTCCCGAAGTTTTAGAATTAACACAACGTTCGGGTGTAATTGTCACAGGTGGCGTTCCCAAAGTCGCCGATTATTTACATCAAGCTACCGTTTGTGTGACGCCGTTACGCAGTGGCTATGGGATTAAAAATAAAACCCTAGAAGCAATGGCGGCAGGGGTTCCAGTCGTAGCCAGCGATCGCGGATTAGAAGGATTATTCATTGATGATCCCCTGCGGGCGTTACGGGCGAATTCTGTGGCGGAATATGTGGACGCCATTAGTCAATTGTTGGAAAATCCTCAACTTCGACAACAATTGTCGCAAAATGGGCGCTCTTTGATCGAAACTGAATATACTTGGGAACGAGCAGGTCAACGGTATGAACAGGTTCTTCAAACCGTCAGCAGTTAGCTAACCCCTCACACCCAACTTCATTCTCTTAATTCTGATGATGAAAACGAGCCGTCAACCCTCTCCCAAAAATAGCCATAAACTGCCAGCACTCAAACGAAACAAGAGTCAATCAAGTTCTCAACCGGGTGAGCAACGTCGTCAACGGTGGCGTTCTCAAAAGGCGGTGGTCGCCCCCGTCAACCCCCCCCGTCCCAAAACTCTGCCTGTCCCCATTACGGTTAATTCTCAATCCTTTCGGACGCTGTGGAATAAGTGGATGGCTGATGGGGTGGCGTTTGTCTTGCTGTTAGGAGGGTCAACGTTAATTGGGGGGTCGGCTTGGTTTAGTTATCAACTGATTGTCAATCCTGATA
Organism: Planktothrix sp.; assembly: GCA_048595135.1. Taxonomy (GTDB): domain Bacteria; phylum Cyanobacteriota; class Cyanobacteriia; order Cyanobacteriales; family Microcoleaceae; genus JBMDYE01. The sequence continues at coordinate 4,311 of JBMDYE010000419.1, forward strand.
TCGGGATTTGGTTAAATCAATTTTTACCCGCTTGGACACAAATTCCCCTACAACGGCGAGACACGATTCAAACCTTAGCGGAAATTAATGAAAGTCTGAAAGAGCAAGGGTTAGTGAGTGGAAAACCGATGGCGTTACCGAATTTTCAACCGCGCCCAGCCAACAATTCTCAAATGGTCGCTACTAACACAGATTTTCCCTTACCCTCCCTCTTAAAACCAACTGAAACGTTAGTGGAACGTTCCTCAGATTTGTTAATTCCAGTGATGAAAAAGCGAACGCCAAGTGTTGCCCATCCCTGTGAAGCAGTTTGTCAAGAAATTGTGCAATTACAGGTTTATGAAGCGGTTAAAGTTCCCTACCAACGTCCGGGTAGCACCCAATATTATCGGTTGATTAATCAATTGGATACGAAAGGGCCTGCTGAATCTTTTGTGATTGCTTCTTTGATTGGAACCCAAGCTAATCAACAAGGATCAAATAAACCGTTACCGTTAACTCAATTAACCCAATTTAAAGGAAAAATTCCCCAATTCGGGTTATGGTTTAACCTCAATAGTGAGCGAGTGGTAGGGGATAAAACCGTTCCCTATGGGCAAATTATTCACTACAATCCAGTTCACCAACATTTGAGTATGATGTTGGAATGGAAAAGTGCCGCCGGACAGCAACCGATTTGGCAGGAAGTGACCGGAGGAAAAGATCCAGAATTATTAATTGAACAAACGATTGGTTTAGAACCGCAGTTTAGTATTTATCAAGTTCAACCGTTGAAATTTATTCCGAATCCGATTCAATTAACAGCGATTTCTTTAGATGAAATTTTTCTGGATGATTATAATTATAGACAGGCATTGCGTTTAGCCAGAAGTGGGTTATGGTCGCCTGCGTTGGATTTAATTAAACCCTTGAAAACAAATGCAGTTAAAGGGAATAGTGATATTAAATGGTCAACAGCGGTGCAAGCACAACTGGATTTAATTGAATTTCATGCCAAAATCACCAAAGCACAAGCCGCCGCTGCTTGGGCGAGTCCCCATCAACAAATTTTAGCCAGTTTAATTGATGGGCGTTGGACTGAAGCCTTGGAGGTGTTGCGAAGTGGTCAAGGGAATCAGCAAGAGATTGGAAAGTTATTAAGGGCGAATGGCGGGCGGATTCAAAATCGCCTTGATGCGGCGTTATTAGAAAATCCCACTCAGCCAGATTTACAAACCTGGGGAGCGTTAATTGTTGCGTCTAAAGAAGGGAGAAATCAAGCGATCGCTTGGCTTGATCAACAACCCCAAAATAATCAAGAAAATCGCACTGAAGTGTTAGAATTATTATTAAAAACCTCTGAAAATCAAGGAGAATAATTAGAGCAGAATTTAAAAGTCAGGAGTAGAATACTTAAGAATAGAAGATGATCGCCATTCGTGTTCCCTATTCCCTAGTGTATGATTCAAGTTACGGACGCTCAGGACAACTTAACTGTATCTAAATCTCAGCTAACTCTTAAACAAAAGATCGGCTTTTATTTAGAGGATACTGAAACCCCAATTGGGAGAACGATTAGTTTAACCATTACGGGATTAATACTCCTTTCTTTATCGAGTTTTGTTGCTCAAACCTATCCAATTTCTGGCTCAGTTCGTTCTAATTTAGAACTGCTAGATATTGTTTTACTGCTCTTTTTTACCCTAGAATATATTGCCCGATTTTGGTCTGCTCCCGATAAACTTAAATTTATTTTACACCCCTTATCCATTATTGACTTACTGGCAATTGTCCCTGGATTTTTCCGATTTACAAATATTAGCTTTCTCAGAATCTTTCGTTGGTTTAGAATTCTGCGGTTGATTCGATTTATGGATGTTAAAATATCAATTTTTAGAATTCAGACCGAAGACGGGATTATTTTTGCTCGAATTATTTTTACCTTATTAACGATTATTTTTGTTTTTTCTGGACTCATTTATCAAGTCGAACATCCCGTTAATCCCCATATTTTTAAAACCTTTTTAGATGCGGTGTATTTCTCCGTTGTCACAATGACCACTGTGGGATTTGGAGATGTGATCCCGATGTCAGAGATGGGGCGATTTTTGACGATTTTAATGATTTTAACCGGAATTGCCTTAATTCCTTGGCAATTGGGAGATTTAATTAGACAATTCGTTAAAACCGCTAATCACACTGATATTGTTTGTCAGGGTTGTGGCTGGTCGGTTCATGATATGGACGCCCGTTTTTGTAAACGTTGTGGAACACCCTTAGAGAAGAATTAAAAAAGTAATAAGCTCTGAAGAACTCATTGATCAAAATATTAAACTAAAGGAAGAATCCGAAATTAGGATCTAATTTTATAATCCAAACAAAATTAACCATTAAAACCCATGACACAAGAACATGAGGAAACTTCATTAAATTCATCTCAGTCTCCAACTGAACCAGCGCCAAAAAATCCTTTAGAGTGGTTGACCAACCAAGCTGGGGGGGCTTGGAATAGCGTTACAACAAAGTTAACCGAACTTCTCCCCACTGACCAAATTGCCAAAACAATGGTTCAGTGGTTCAGCGTTAATGAAGAACAAATTGCTGAAATTTTGGAAACGGTTCGCGCCCAACTTCCCACCACCGAAGCGTTATTAATCGGTAAACCGCAAGCTGGAAAAAGCTCTATTATCCGAGGGTTGACAGGGGTTTCACGGGAAATTGTCGGTCAAGGGTTTCGTCCCCATACTCAACATACCCAACGCTACACTTACCCCTCCGAAGACTTACCCTTACTCATTTTTACCGATACCGTTGGGTTGGGGGATATTAATCAAAATACTCAAACCATTACCCAAGAATTAATCGGCGATTTAAACCAAGAAAATCAAACGGCGAGGGTGTTGATTTTAACGGTCAAAATCAATGATTTTGCAACGGATTCTTTAAAAGAAATTGCTCAAAGTCTCAGAAAAAAATATCCTCAAATTCCTTGTTTGTTAGCGGTAACTTGCCTACATGAACTTTATCCACCCGATCTTGTTGATCATCCTCCCTATCCGCCGGATTTTGAAGAGATTAATCGAGCCTTTAATGAACTAAAAAAAGACTTTACAGGATTGTATAATCGCGCCGTTTTAATTGATTTTACCTTAGAAGAAGATGAGTTTAACCCCACATTTTATGGGTTAGAAAATTTTCGGGATACCTTAGCGGATCTCCTCCCAGAAGCAGAAGCGCGAACCATTCATCAATTGTTAAATGGAGAGGTTAGCAACCAAATCGGCAATTTATATCGAGATGTGGGGCGGCGGTATATGTTGGCATTTAGCATTATGGCGGCGACCGTTGCAGCGGTTCCTTTACCCTTTGCAACCATGCCTGTTTTAACCGCTTTACAAGCCTCTCTGGTTGTCATTTTGGGCAATTTGTATGGACAAACCATCACGCCCTCTCAGGCGGGCGGGTTGGTGAGTGCGATCGCGGGAGGATTTTTAGCACAAGCGATCGGGCGAGAATTAATTAAATTTATCCCCGGTTTTGGAAGTGTGATTGCCGCCTCTTGGGCTGCTGCTTATACCTGGGCATTAGGGGAAGGGGCTTGTGTTTATTTTGGGGATTTAATGGGCGGAAAAAAACCTGATCCTGGGAAAATTCAAGCGGTGATGGAACAAGCATTTAAAACGGCAAAAGAACGATTTAAAGAAATTAAAACGGATTAATTATCACTCTAACAAACAATCTTAAAAAAGCCACAATTGCGGACTCAAAAAAACCGATTTCTCTGAGAAACTGGGTGTTTGGCTTGCGCCCTTCAATCAAGCATTAGATCCCGAATTTTTACCCTAAAATCTTAATTTAGGAATTGGGGACAGGAATTTCACAAGTTTTCATCCGAGAAATGATCGCCTTTTTAAACGAATTTTTCTGTAAAATTTTACTAACTTTAATAAAACTCAACTTTTGGGCTGTATAAATTTTCCAAGTTTCATCAATTTTTCTTAACTCTTCACAGGGAAATTGAGTTAACTCCACTTCTGTTAACGAGATCGAAGTAGAAAAAGAAACCGACTGCTTTTTAGTAATTAATAACAGGATTCTATAGGTTTGTCGATCTGCTTTTTCTAATAATCCTGCTGATAACAAATTCGCTAATCGTTCATAATCGGGTTTCGGAATGACTTTTTCAGACACCGTAGCCGTTCTTGCAACTCCAATTATAATCGAGGTGATAAAAGTAAATACCCCTAATAAAACGATAATCTTTTCTCGGTTTTTCATGGGTCGTGCAAATTAAGTCAATCAATAGCCATCGCCCGTTGGTCTTATTTTAGATTAATTTTAGAAAATTAACCGTCTTCTCAATAACAAATGGGTGGGCTGCATCCCACCCTACGGTTAAGCATTTTGCAGAAGCCACTGTTGATAACGTCCTAACGCTAACAACGGAAAATAATGCTGATAAAAATGATATTTGATATAGAAATGACCGGGAAATCCAGTCCCCGTAAATTCCGCTTCATCCCATCGACCATCAGAAAGTTGAGTGTTTAATAAATAATTAACCCCCCTTTCCAACACTTCTGTTTGATCATTTCCCGTCACCTGTCCAACTGCTAATAAACCCATTAACGCCCAAGCCGTTTGAGACGCGGTACTTACGCCTTTTCCTTTTAAATTTGGGTCATTATAACTTTGGCAAGTTTCCCCCCATCCGCCATCGGAATTTTGACAAGAAATTAACCATCTTGCCCCTCTTTCCATCATCGGTCTCAAGGAAGAATGACCCCAGTTTTTAGACATCGAATAAATCACTGCTAAGGCAGATAAAACCCCACTGGTTCCATAAATATAATTCACCCCCCAACGTCCAAACCAACTTCCATCTGCTTCTTGTTCCTGTTTTAAATAGGAAATTGCTTTTTCAATAGCAGGTTTTAATCGATTAACTTTCGCTTCAAACTGCGGTTTAATGGTTAATTCTCCTAACATTTCTATCACTCTGGCGGTGACATCTGCCGTATTCGGATCAATCATGGCTTTTAAATCCCCATAAGGAATTCCATTAATCCAATCTTGATCATTATCAAGATCAAAAGCAGCCCAACCGCCGCCTTTACATTGCATCGACATCATCCAATCAATTCCGCGAAGAATGGCTGAATTTTTCAAAGATTCATCGGGAATTATTGCTTGATTTAATGCCATTACCACAACGGCAGAATCATCTAAATCAGGATAAAAACGGTTATCAAATTCAAACGCCCAACCGCCGGGTTTTCCTTGTTTATTTTTAACATTCCAATCGCCATAATCTAAAATTTGTTGCTGAATTAACCAGTTTGAACTTTTCACAATCGCCGGATGTTCTGGAGAAAGTCCCGACTCAATTAAAGAACGCACCACCCAAGCGGTATCCCACACCGGAGACACACAAGCTTGAACGCGATAGGTTTCTTCTGTTTCAATAGCAAAATTATCAACGGCTTGTAATCCCCGTTGAATAATTGGGTCAGAAACCGAATAATTTAAACATTTTAACGCTAACAAAGAATTCAGCATGGCGGGAATAATTCCCCCCCAATCTCCCGTCGGTTCTTGACGTTCTAAAATCCATTGTTCGGCGGCTTTTAATCCTTGTTCTCGTAGCGGAACAAGATTAAAAAACTCAGCCGCTTTAAAAACTTGATCTAACCCAACAAAAACATCTGTCCAATCATTATTTTTAGGCAGTTCAAAAACCGCATTTTCTCGTCTTTCGGCATAGAGTTCATCTAAATTAATTTTAGGATCAATTGAGAAAACCGGCTTTTGATCAAACACAATTAACAAAGGGACGGTACTACTTCTCGCCCAACTGGACATTTCATAAATACTAAAGGCAAAATCCCCCGGTAACAACATAATCCAAGGGGGAATCGAGGGTAATCCTCGCCAATCATAACAACCAATTAAGGCTAAATGTAGTTTAGTAAAAATCCGAGTTTTGCTAATTCCGCCTCGGTCTAAAATAAATTTTTTGGCTTTAATTAAGGCGGGATCGGTTTCGGAAACGCCTAATAATTTTAACGCCATATAAGCTTCAACGGTGGTGCTAAGTTCTCCCCCATCCCCATAGAATAATTCCCAACCGCCATGCTCCCGTTGTTGAGAACGGAGATAATTTTCAGCTTTATCTAAAGGACGAGTTTTATCAGTTCCCCAAATTTTATGGAGGAGAATAATTTCTGCGGTAATTGTTACATTAGACTCTAATTCTGCCCACCAATACCCCTCAGTATATTGTTGAGATAATAAAAAGTTTTGGCTTGCTGCGATCGCATCTTTCAGCCGACTTGTGGATAATTGCTCTAAAATTTGACTCATAAACGGTTCAACTCCTCCCAACCCTTATTAGCTCATCCGTTTTGGATAAACGTTAGGCATTATAGCAGAAGGCAGCTATGCTGGAGGGAGAATTCTGATCAGCAAGATCTGTTATATTGGGAGGTTAGATCTAAAACCTTGATTTTATTATCACTTAAAAATGGGAATTTTGATTTTAATTTTAACAATATTATCTTTAATAATCTGGCTAGTTTTAATAGGATTTAGAGGTGGCTTTTGGAAAGCAGATCAACGCTTACCGGAAGTTCAGCAAGACTTAACAAATTATCCTTCAGTTTGTGTTATTATTCCAGCGAGAAATGAAGCAGAATTAATTCCAAACACGTTAAAATCTTTGTTGTTACAAAACTATCCCGGTCAATTTACGATTATATTAGTCGATGATCAAAGCAGTGATCAAACCGGAAAAATTGCCTTAGAAACAGCTAAAATTCTTAATAAAACTGAACAGTTAACGGTGGTTTCTTCTCAACCTTTACCTGCGGGATGGACGGGGAAACTTTGGGCTATGCAGCAAGGCGTAGCAGTTGCTCAAAATTTAGCTCAACCGCCTGACTATATTTTATTTACGGATGCCGATATTAAACATCCTCCTAATAATTTACAGCAGTTAGTTGAAAAAGCGGAAACGGAGAATTTACAATTAGTCTCCTTAATGGTGTTGTTACGCTGTCAAAGTTTCTGGGAAAAATTATTAATTCCGGCGTTTGTCTTTTTCTTTCAAAAACTTTATCCGTTTCGATGGGTTAATCAACCCAATAATCAAATTGCTGCTGCTGCGGGAGGATGTATTTTAATTCAAAATCAAGCTTTAAAGCGAATCGGAGGATTAGAGATTTTAAAACAAGCCTTAATTGATGATTGTTCTCTGGCGCAAGCGGTTAAATTGAATCAAATTAATCCGCAATTATTCTCGCTTTCGCGATTTTTATTCCCGTTTACAGAAAAACAATATAACCCGATTTGGTTAGGGTTAACAAACACCACCCATAGTTTAAGACCTTATCCTACGTTATCCAGTATTTGGGATATGGTGGCTAGAACTGCTTTTAGTCAACTCAATTTTTCTCCAATTTTGTTAGTTTTAACCGGGGTAGGAATGGTGTTAATTTATTTAATCCCTGCTTTCAGTTTAAGTTGGGGAATTTTACAGGGAAATCAATTAATGATTATTATAGCAAGTTTGACTGGGTTGTTAATGGCGATCGCTTATTATCCCACCTTAAAGCTTTATCAATGTTCACCCTTATGGGGGTTAAGTTTACCGTTGATTGGCTTCCTTTACACCTTAATGACCTTTGATTCCGCTTTAAGATATTGGCAGGGAAAAGGGGGAAGTTGGAAAGGAAGAACCTATGGAGAAAATTAAGAATTAAAAATTAAGAGGCAATAGGCAATAGGCACTCTTGCCATAGGGAAGAAGCACTGATAATGTGTCCGACTGATAACTGATAACTAATAACTGATGACTGGTGACTGGTGACTGGTGACTGTAAACCCTTTATTCTTTGATGCTTTCTTTAGATTGCATTTCTTCAATATCCAATAAATTAACAATCACTCCAGCAATGGGAACCGATAAGAAGACACCCAATATTCCGGCTATTCTTGCCCCAAGCATTAAGGCGAAAAAGAGAACAACAGGGTTAATATTCACTGCACTTTGCATAATGCGAGGGGAAATAAAGTTATCTTGAATTTGTTGGAGAACAATGCTAATCACGATCACTTTTAAAGCCATAACCCAACCACTTTGGACTAAAATAATTAAGGTAATAATTAAAACACCCAGGGTGGCTCCGATTCCTGGAATAAAATCAAAAAAGCTGACAATAATTGCTAAGGCAAAGGCAAAGGGAATTTCTAATATTTGATAAACTAAGAAACTAGAAAGCCCTAAAAAAATAGATAAAATAATTTGTCCTCTGAAGAAGCCTAAAAAACTCCTTCTTAAAGCTGTCGAAAACCGAACCCGATGTTTTGAGGGAATTGTTTTTAACAAGAGTTGCCAAAGTCGTTCTCCATCAATTAACATGAAAAAGGCAATAACAAAGATAATAATAAACGAAAGTAAAGCATTGGGAACTGAAGAAAATGTCCCAATTAAAGAACTCATGAGTGATGCGATCGCTTGATTAAACTGTTGTTCAATCGGGTCTAAATTAATATTAATTTTGCGATTAGTGAGAAAATCTTGAAGTTGGGAAATGGGGTTATCAGTTGAGGTTAAGCTTCCGGCGACTAATGTAATCAATTGTTGAAATTGATTAATAAACATCATCCCCACCGCAAACCCAGTCACAATAATAATAAATAAACTGAGAAAAATAACGATCCCTAACGCTAATCCTCGACCAATAAATTTTTCTAAATAGCGAACCGGATAA
>JBMDYE010000420.1:0-3304 GCA_048595135.1 Planktothrix sp.
GGGGGAAGAGTCGTTAAAAATGTGGCGGGTTATGACTTAATGAAATTGTTAACAGGTTCCTTTGGAACATTAGGAATGATTAGTCAAATCACCTTACGGGTTTTTCCCCAAGCCGAATATTCGGGTACTGTTATTTTAACAGGTGAACCGGATGCGATCGCAAAAGCAAACCAAACCTTATTATCTTCCGCCTTAACTCCGGTTGCGGTTGATTTAATTTCCCCTCAATTGTCCAAAACTTTAGGATTTGGAGATAAAATGAACTTAATGGTACGCTTTCAAAGTATTCAAGAAAGTGTACAACAACAATCTCAACGATTAATCGAACTGGGAACCACATTAGGATTAAAAGGAACCTATTTTGACGTTGATGAAGCGAACTTATGGCAACAATTAAAACAGCAAATTTGGCAAACCGAAACCCCATCCTCTGTGATTTGTAAAATAGGAGTGAATCCCACCGCCGCCGTTCAAACACTCATGGAAGGTCAAACATTTGGTTTAATTCATGCAGGAGTTGGTTTAGGACTTTTACGCTTTGAAAATCCTGCTGCTGAAACGCTATTAAACTTAAGAAACTGGTGTCAATCTCAAGGAGGATTTTTAACCATTTTAAAAGCACCCGTTGAACTTAAACAACAGTTAGACGTTTGGGGATATCCAGGAAATGCCTTAACTTTAATGCGCCAAATTAAACAACAATTTGATCCAAAAAATCAATTCAGTCCCCATCGATTTGTCGGCGGCATTTAACCCATAAAATGGGATATGTCCCTTATTAATGAACAAAATTAACTAACCCGTAGGACGATGCTCTGCCCATCATTACTTAACATAATCAACCTCTACAACCGCTAACTAACTACAATAACAGGAGAACACCATTCCCATGCAAACTTCAGATTTAATTCCCGCTAAAGACAGCAACTTTTTAAACCAAAACCCCCATTTAAACGACCCAGAATTAAATGGATTTGATCCTAAAAATCCCCCAAATCCTAACTTAATTAGTACCTGCGTTCACTGTGGATTTTGTTTATCAACCTGCCCCAGTTATCGCGTCATTGGGAAAGAAATGGACTCCCCCAGAGGACGCATTTATTTAATGGATGCCATTAACAAAGGAGACGCACCCCTCGCCGAAACAACCGCCCAACATTTTGATAGTTGTTTAGGATGTTTAGCTTGTGTGAGTACCTGTCCCTCTGGGGTTAAATATGATCAATTAATTGCCGCCACTCGCCCCCAAGTTGAACGGAATGTTCCTCGCAATTTATCTGACCGTTTAATTCGGGCATTAATCTTTAATTTATTTCCCTATCCGAACCGTTTAAGAGCGTTTTTATTACCTCTATTTATCTATCAAAAATTAGGGGTTCAAAAAATCGTGCGGTTAACAGGTTTACTGCCCAAAATATCCCCTCGGTTAGCCGCAATGGAATCAATTTTACCGAAGCTTACTCCCGACGCTTTCCGAGATGATTTTCCAAGCGTTATTCCGGCGAAAGGTGAAAAACGCTATCGAGTTGGGGTGATTTTAGGCTGTGTTCAACGCTTATTTTTCCATCCCGTTAATGAAGCAACGGTAAGGGTTTTAACCGCAAATGGCTGTGAAGTAGTAATTCCTAAAAATCAAAGTTGTTGTGGTGCTTTACCCGAACATCAAGGACAAACCGAACAATCTCATGCCTTAATTAAACAAATGATTGATCGATTTGAATGCACGAATGTTGATGCCATTATTATTAATGCCGCCGGATGTGGTCATACTTTAAAAGAATATGGGCATATCTTAAAAGATGATCCAGATTATGCAGAAAGAGCGCAACAATTTTCTGCTAAAGTGAAAGATGTGCAGGAATTTTTAGCCGAGATTGGTTTAACAGCACCCCTTTCTCCCTTAACCCAAACGGGAGAATTAACCTTAGTTTATCAAGATGCTTGTCATTTATTACATGGGCAGAAAATTAGTTCTCAACCTCGTCAACTGTTGCAACAAATTCCAGGAGTAAAATTAAGAGAACCCATTGATGCAGCGTTATGTTGTGGAAGTGCAGGGGTTTATAATTTGTTGCAACCCGAAGTTGCTGAAGAATTAGGAACCCAAAAAGTCGAGAATTTACTCAATACAGGGGCGGAACTTATTGCTTCTGCTAACCCAGGTTGTTCTTTGCAAATTAAAAAACATTTACAACTCCAAGAAAAAGAGATCCCGTTAATGCACCCAATGGAATTACTTGATTATTCCATTCAAGGCATTAAAATTAAATAACCATTTCTGTTAGGGGCGAGGTTATCTCGCCCTAGACCTGTCGCTATTTAGATTAGAGAAAATTGCTAAAAATTTTGTTACTCACAAACAATTTTTATCAATCTAATCCTGTATATTTAAAGAGGTAGGCGATCGCGATACCCTCAAGACAACTCCGAATCCTTATCCTAATGAGTTTGATGATATTGCTGTGAATTTTCAATTCGTTCAACGACAACCTTCAACCTTTCTTTTCCCCTTTGTTGAAAATAAAAAATGGGGTTATATTAACCAAGCGGGAAAAATAGTAATTCCGGCGGAATTTGAAGCAACATCAGGTTTTTCAGAAGGGTTAGCAGTTGTTAAAATTGGGTCAAAACGGGGCTATATTAATAGCAAAGGCTATCTTGTCATTCAGCCTAGATTTGATGTAGCGTGGAATTTTTCAGAAGGGTTAGCAGCGGTTAAAATTAATGATCAATGGGGATATATTGATCAAACGGGAAAATTGGTTATTCCCCCTCAGTTTAATTTTGCTTGGGGTTTTTCTGACCAACTGGCGGCGGTTCAAAAAGATAAAAAAATGGGCTATATTAATCCTCAAGGTCAATGGGCGATTCCCCCTCAATTTGATAATACGTCTGAATTTAAAGAAGGGTTAGCGGCGGTTAATCTGAATGGAAAAGTCGGCTATATTGATAAAACCGGAAAAATTATTATTCAGCCTCAATTTGATTTAAGTTGGCGGTTTTCAGAAGGGTTAGCCATGGTATTAATTAAAGATAAAATGGGGTATATTGATAAAACCGGAAAAATTATTATTCAGCCTCAATTTGATTATGCTTGGGATTTTTTCTCAGGGTTAGCAACCATTCAAAAAGGCATAAAATGGGGATATATTAATAAAAAATCTGAGTTAAAAATTCCCTTAAATTATGAACAAACAGCGAATTTTTCAGAAGGATTAGCCGCCGTCAAAGTGAAGCAACAATGGGGTTATATTGAACCCAAGGGAACCTTGAAAATTAAACCCCAATTTGATAGTGCAAATCC
>JBMDYE010000421.1:0-2654 GCA_048595135.1 Planktothrix sp.
AATCAAACAATCGGATTATGAACCGTCACTAATTTTGTTCCATCCGGGAAGGTTGCCTCAACTTGTACCTCATGAATCATTTCGGGTATCCCTTCCATCACGTCTTCCCGCTTCAAAATTGTTTTCCCATAATTCATTAAATCCGCAACTGTTCGTCCTTCCCTCGCCCCTTCTAAAATACCTGCCGTAATATAAGCAACCGCTTCAGGATAATTCAATTTTAAGCCTTTTTCTTTGCGACGTTCTGCGAGTAAAGCGGCTGTAAAAATTAATAACTTATCTTTTTCTTGAGGGGAAAGTTGCATAAATTGACCTTCTCAAAAATACCCATAATCTAAATTTGCCAAACGCGGGGTTTAGCAATGGATTGTCCAGCATAATTTTGTCGTAACAATTGCCAAACATCCGTAAACCAGTTTATCACCTCTTGGGTTGAATTTCCGCGATATCGGCATAATAATCCTGATATTAATTGAGTCACTCCCGCTTGACTCAAATTATCTTGGGGATGCCATAGTTGTCGGGTTTTCTCAATCATTTCTTCAGAAACAGGTTGTCCCACCCAACTTAGCGTTGCCACCACAGGTTGTCCGGCTAAACTATGGGGATGATTAAAGTGTTCTTCATCGGCTATAAATCCTTGTCGGTCTATCCAAAGGGGACAGTTGTTTTGCCAGATTTCTGTATTAGAATGCCATTGTCCTTGCAGGAATTTTTCACCCCTTGCAGACCGTCCAAATCTGACAATTTCCCACCCTAACCAAGTAGCAGACGGTGCTAAATTTACCTTAATATCCTGGCGATAAATTGCCTGATCAAAAACAATCGTTTCACGGGGTAAAAATTCTAAACAAGCGTTTTCTTTAATATTAATATTAATAGCTTGTTGGGCTGTTTTTCCATTACTTCGGTAAATTTTACTAGCCGATGCGGTCGTTAATAATACCTTTGTTTCCGGTTGTAAATTAATAGTTTGGGATAAGCGATCGCCTCCAACAATACCCCCAGCCGTATGTAAAATAACGCTTTGACAAATCTCTTTTCCTTCCGGATAAAAGGAACGTTGAATTTTAAATGGGGCTTGACTATAGCCTTTAATTAATTGCGTTGATTCATTAATTTTAGCATATTCTAAATCAACAATTCCATGCCATTCAGATATATTTTTTTCGGGTTCTAAATTTAAAGAATTAATCATTTTCCGAAATGTAGGATGGGCTATGCCCATCAAATCTTTTCAATAAAATATCACGCTTCTGGGAACAGGTTCTCTAAGAATATTGATCACCCGCAGCCCCACTTAAAAACCCTAGCCCTACGGACTGTTACAGAGGGCGGGATAACCCCGCCCCTACAAACAATGGGATTGAATAAACTGAATAACCTGATCTAATCCTTGTTTAGTTTTTAAATTGGTAAAAATAAACGGTTTATGACCCCGCATTTTTTTAGCATCTCGAGCCATCACGTTTAAATCTGCCCCAACAAACGGCGCTAAATCAATTTTATTAATCACTAATAAATCAGATTTTGTAATCCCTGGCCCCCCTTTCCGAGGAATTTTATCTCCAGCAGCTACATCAATCACATAAATTGTTACATCCACTAATTCAGGGCTAAAAGTAGCGGCTAAATTATCACCCCCGCTTTCAACAAATAGAATATCTAGGTTATTAAATTTAGCTTCTAATTCTTCAATAGCTGCTAAATTAATTGAGGCATCTTCTCGAATAGCCGTATGGGGACAACCTCCTGTTTCAACCCCTAAAATGCGATCGCTTTCTAACGCCTGAGAACGCACTAAAAATTGAGCATCTTCTTGAGTATAAATATCATTCGTAACCACTGCAATTTGATAGGAGGTTCGCATTTGTTTACACAGCGCATCTACTAACGCTGTTTTTCCTGAACCTACTGGCCCCGCAACACCAACCCGTAAACCCGTCATAAACGCTTAGAAATTAAAGACTTTTAATAACAATGTTGATTAGTTTAGCACAGCTTTTTTACAGCGCTGATACAGAAACCGGGTTTCTGACCCAAACTTTGAGGAGGAAATCTATTTTTTGTTAAGAAACCCGGTTTCTCAGGATGAGATTAACTTCTAAATAATCGGGTATATTGCGTTTCATGGGCCATACTCGCTAACGATAAACCCCAATTCCAACTACATAATTGATCATCTTCTAATTGCAATACTTGTTCTGTGGTGTCTTGAATTGGCGTTTGTAACGTTAACAGCAGAATTTGTCCGGCGGTTTGGCCTAATGGAATCAGTTTAACACCCGCATTTATTAAATTAGTTGCCCAACTGTGTAGATAACCCAGTAACGCATCATTGAGATTAATTTGCCAATACGCAGCACCAATACCAAAGGCGATCGCATAGTTACAAGGTTTTTGAATGGTGTTAAAATAATCTTGAAGATTAATAGAATTCTGATGGGGATTAACTTTCGCTAAATTAACCACAAGCTGCATTAAAGTATTGCCCATTTGCCAGCTTTGTTGTCTTAATTCTGCGGTTTCCTTAGTGGCACTACTCCATTGATTCCAATAAATTAACCCCTTAATATCTTGATTAATAAAAGTTCGATAAGCTCTAACCATAACCGCTGACTCTAACCGAATTGCTCCATAACTTAATTCTTGTT
>JBMDYE010000422.1:0-2066 GCA_048595135.1 Planktothrix sp.
CTGCGATAGCCTCCGGCTGGTCGGAGACCATCGCCGTTTCTGGCAAGTTTCCCCAAATGCGCTGACCTTTGAGCCATTTTAGAGATGCTGCGATCGCCTGTTCATCGAGTTCCCCTTGCTCAAGTTTGATGGGTTGTGGCAAGGGTTCGTCTAGGGTGGGTGGTATCGAATTAATGTTCATAAGGCCCGTTTCCCCCGATTCAGTTAGCAACGTTCTGAACGGTCTGGTGTTGGTTGTGTTATTAATTATACCTGAAAAAGAAGGTTGGAACTCAGGAAGACTAAAAATTGTAACTTATAGTCTACAAAATGAAACTTATTTTCTGTAGATTTATTGTCTGCATTAGCAGATGATAGCGACGTGAATACCAATCAAAAACATGATATAAAATACCGCTTTGGTAAAGCGATTAGGCGACGTAGGCGAGAGCTAGATTTATCTCAAGAAGAACTAGCAGAACGTTCAGAACTGCATCGTACCTATATTTCAAGTATTGAGAGAGGTCAACGAAACCCTTCTTTAGAAAATATTGAAAAGATAGCACAAGCCTTGAGAATTTCTATCTCTGATTTGTTTGCAAAATATAGTATAGAAGACGTTAATAAAACAGATGAGTAAGGAAAATTGGTTTTCCAATGGGAAAATTAACAGTCGTGATGTTTATGAGACGCTATATTCCCAAGTTAAAGAAAAAATTAATCAAAATATATCAGTCCTTGATATTCTAAGGTGGATAGAAGAAGAAGTAAAAACAGCTTATGAAGATAAGTTTGAAAAGGCTCTGACCCAAGGCGCACTGAATAATTGTAGAGGTCGATGGAATGAATTTCTGATCACGAGCTTTTTAGCTCAAATTGCTATCGATTTACATTCATCTCGTCAACTCTGTTTTGTTGCTCTCCGCTTACCAAGTTCTGGTCAAACTAATAAAACTGCTAAGAAATCGAAATTAAAAAAAGAGGGCACGACTGAGGAGACTGTATCATCAGAAGCAGCATCCAAGTTTCTAGCGCTCTTTCAAAAAGAGGAATTTCAAGAGAACCAAGGCTTACATCATATTAATCAATTCAAAGATAAAATATTTTTTTCGAGTCCTGACTATATTGTATCAGTTTTAGATGATAAAGACTTGTTTAATCAGATTCAACCTTTCTTAAATCAACAAGCAAAAGAAGCGAAATGTTTAGGAACTGAAATTTATAAATTATTACAAGGTAAACTAAAAGCGAAAGAAGTTAAAGCAGTCCTGTCAGCCAAAATTTCTAACCGTCCAGATCGTCGTTATCAAGCATTATACGAAACAGCCATGATCAAAGCCATTGGATCTGCTTGTAATCAAATATGGAAGTATTATATGATTACGGCAGAACAAGCTTCACCCTCCGATATCAGAATTTTTACTGAAGGAATTGCACCTCATGGAATAGCACTTAACGAAAATTTGAGAAGCGTAGATCAGGTTTACTCCTGTTCTAATAAACAAGATTTGTTGAAGTTAGTCGAAGATGCTTTATGCTAAGATTATAGGGTATATTTTTCTGTACTAGAATAAACTAACGGTAATTCTAATTGATGAAGAACAGGAAGTTCATAGCTTAATTCCTTTTGATTTAAAAAGTCTAAAATAGTTTCAGCGATGCCTTTAGCTGCTAAATAAGGAACACCATTACCAATCGTTTTAAACATACTACTGAGACTCATTTTAGAAGGTAACACAAATTCTTTAGGTAAAGATTGTATTGACAGTGCTTCTGCTGCTGAAAGACGACGAATTTTATAAGGATGTAAATGCACTTCATTATTACCATAACAAGCAGTTGGAGAATAACGCCATCGATGAAGACGTTTATAGGATTTTTTGCAATCATCTCCTTCAGGAATAATCGTAAACTTAGCTAAACCTGCTCTTGGTTTAAAATAGTGTTCTGCGTTAGGATGAAAAACAACATTATTTTTTCTAAACCAATATTCAACCGTTAATTCTTCAGGAATACCAGGAGGACAATCTAAAACGGAATTTTCTGCAAATAAATCTAGTTTAGGCCATGAATAAGACAAGATTTGA
>JBMDYE010000423.1:0-2012 GCA_048595135.1 Planktothrix sp.
AGAAATTTGATTATGTTCTCCTGGTAAATTCTGTAGTTTCCAGTGAGGATGAAACCAACCGCAAAATGATTCGAGAATTTGGCAAAGTTCTCAAGCCAGGTGGCAAGATATACGGATATTTTCAAAGCACGCTTTGTTTCTTAGAAATTGCCTATTTTAGCCGAAAACACGCTCACTGTATTACAGAGGGATTCATCGATGTATACGGTAATAAAGTTTGGGATGCTGAATGGCAATATGCACAGATTTATTACACGCCGTTGCGGTTGAATCGTATCTTTAAAGAAGCAGGATTAAAACGACTTTGTATAGAAATTGATTTCTTTGATTATGAGCCGTTTGTTTCCCTCTTTAAACAGATGATAGAGCATGAAGATCCAGATATTTTTCTCTGGCATCTTCTCGTCCGGTATGAGAAAGAACAGGTTTAGAGCCTAGTTTTACCCAATATTTAAGCTGATTGAGAAAATCGGTAGCGGATGAAGCCACTGCCGATTTTCTCAATCGCTATGACCTACGGTTGAAATAATCTACCCCAACCCGTTCCAGGCCCCTCTGCTGTCCAGCGATAGGTCATTTCATATTGACTGTAAATTGCACCTTGGCCATTTTCTACCGCACCTGTGTAACGATCATTGAGAGAACCATAAGGATCATTAACAATGAAATCTCCTTCTTCAGTTCGCCCTCGTACAACAATCATGTGACCCCCAGAAGGATGTTCCGTTGTCCCCCGATGCAAAATACCAATCACAACAGGACGATTCGCTTCTAGTTCCCGATAAACATCCTCAAAATCGAGATCCGTATGCCAGGCACTGTTTAAACCAAAATGCGATAAAGCTTGAGTTTGAACTTGATGATCCGTGGTATCGCCATATTCAAAGACCACTTCTAAATAAATATCATCTCCATCTTTTCCAGGTAAAGTTCCAGGTCGGAAATACTCTAAACACATCGCACAGGAGGAAGAATTACAAGTTCTTTCAGGATCTCGATAATTATCAGTTTGAGGAAACCAAGGAACAGGAAGTAAAATTTTCTTGGGTTTGATTTGAAGCTGGGGATTGCAAAGTTCTACATCCTGAGTGTGAACAAACCAAGTATTTCTTCCCTTAAAAGATTGAGCTAAAAAGGCAACTTTCAGGTAATCTCCGGTTTGGTACGCATAGGAAGCTACCTCAAAAATCTTACCTTCTGTAATTTCAACTTGTTGTTCTATGGAAAGTTCTGTAACATCTTCTATGACAAGTCTCAGAGTAGTGGTATGAACAAATTTAAGAGTTAAAGCAGGTTTGGATTGGGTAGGGGTTTGACTTTTTTCTCGTGAATTAATAACTTGACAGGCTTTTTCATAATATTGTTGACGATCTTCTAAGCCATTGTAGCCACCATTAACCCGGAGTGTAATTTCTTCAACCGTTGCACCGCGATCGCAAAGTTCATTCATGCTATTACTGTACCACCAAAAACCAGCACTGGTAAATGGATAAGTTTCTGCGACATAATCACAACCCTGCATAATTTTGGCATCACCAATCGCCTGACAAAAGGCTTGATAGTTATTTCGTCCGGTTAGCTGAAGCACCCCAGCACCTTTATATTTACAGCCGTCACCTGAACAAGTATTTCCCAGGTCGCTTCGTCCTTCCAAATAGTCACCGTCATCAAGCTCTTTGAACCATTTCAAACCCCCTGATTCATGGGCGATTTGGCTGAGAAAATGGCAAAGTCTAGGGGGAGTATTAATTTCATAACGGTTTAAACAACAATTGAGATCGTTAAGTTCATCTTTTGTAATGGGATTGCCAAAAATTCTTTCGGCTTCCTCTTGGTTAATTAATAATTTAACAGCTTGCTCGGCTACAAACAAGTTTTGAGATTCATTTAAGTTTATTCCTTCCCAATGTTGAGTAAACGCATAGAAAGTGCCACTATTTGCTGCTAAAGTGACTTTAATATGTCCATTATCAGCAGGCTCAATCACTTCATAGCCATAGCTTTTGCCCGCC
>JBMDYE010000424.1:0-4290 GCA_048595135.1 Planktothrix sp.
GCCCTGTTTGAAATGAAGATTGTTTTAGCGACAATTTTAACGCAATGGCAAATGAAGTTAGCCAGTTCTAAGCCTGTTATCCCCGTTCGTCGAGGGTTTTTATTAGGGCCATCAGAAGGGGTGAAAATGATTGTAATCAGTAATCAGTAATCAGTAGAAAATATATTTTCTCCTTGTCCCCTTGTCTCCTTGTCTGTCCTGGCTCCTGCCTCCTATCTTCAATTTTTAATTTTTGCTTTTCCGATTTTTTTTCATAACTTTTCTAACTAAATTCGGGAGATCTGAAGGACGTTGAGCAACAGGAACATCAGCATTTTTAAACGCCGTAATTTTACTTTCAACGCTTCCCACATCAACGGTTTTCGCAACCACTTTAGACGTTATTAATAAACTCGCATGACCTAATAAACGAGTGGTCGGTGCGTGTAACCCCGCAATATAAGCCACCACAGGTTTATCAATGGCTTCTGCAATATAAGAAGCCGCTTCTTCTTCGCTGGTTCCTCCCATTTCTCCCACTAAAACAATCACCTCAGTATTGTCATCTTCATCTAAAATTTCTAACCATTGTAAAAACGAAGATCCAACAATTAAATCACTGCCAATACTCACCGCAATCGATTGACCTAATCCCGCTTGGGTTAATTCAGATGCCACTTCATACGTTAACGTACTACTGCGACTTAATAACCCCACAGAACCGGGAGTATAAAATTCACTCGGATGGGTTCCTAATAATAATTGATTGGGGATAATAATACCTGAACAATTGGGGCCAACCACCAAAGTTTCCGTTGCTTCGGCTTTGCGAACTAACTGCACCATATCCAAAGGAGGCATTCCTTCGGTGACAATAATTAACTGATGAATTCCGGCAGCGATCGCTTCTAACGCCGCATCTAAAACTTGATAAGGATGAACAAAAATAATCGAGGTATTAATATCATGAATACTTCTCTGGGCTTGCTTAACTAAATCAAACACTGGAATTCCATCTAACTCCTGTCCTCCCTGACCTGGACTCACACAAGCCACCAGATGAGTTCCATAGGTTTTCATCTGCATGACAGCATGAGTTAACGAAGGAGAGATGGTCGTACCCTGTATAATAACTTTACTCTCTGGAGTTAGATTCATAAGATAAAAATTACATTGATTAACTTAATGACTGTGCCAAATCTACCGCTTTCGCAACCGCCACATCCAACCGTTCAACTAAATGTACAGGTAAATCCGTAAACTGTTCTGAGGCAGCTTCCGGTTGAGTTCCAGCCAATCGGACGACAAACTGGGGTAAGCGAGTAATTCTCGCTTTGCGTTTCAAATGTCCTGCAATTTTTTCTAACACAGGAACGCGAATCGTCATCGGAACTAATAAATGTGCTAAAACTACCTTAACTTTTTTCGACTGAATCACCAAATCTAAACCCCGATAAAGGCGTTGTAAAAAATCGTCCGTTAGTTCATAATGATCAGCACCGCCAACATTTAAAAAATTAGCAGGTTTGCCTTTTGCTTGAGTTACTAAGTCTAACGTTGCCATCGTTAAACCTGCGCCATTACACAAAATCCCAATATTCCCTTCCAATTCCACTAAATTGAGTTGCGGATGGAACCATTCATCAGACAGATTAGAAATCAACCCCAGAGGATAATCTTCTTGCGCTTGTACCAACGCAATTAAATCCGCATGACGTCCCAATGCACCATTATTGGCAATTACTTTTCCATCCAACGCCATCACCTCACCCGTTGGACTAATTCCCAATGGATTAATTTCTACTAAATCCAAATCCTTTTCCATGAAGAGGCGATACATTTTTTCAACAATGGTACTGACCGCCAAAATTAATTCTCCCTGTAAACCCATTTTCACCATTAACCGACGGGCATAATAGGGAGAAAAATCTTGATCCACAATTACCTGTTGAATTTTAGAAAGGGTCGCTTCCACATTCACCCCACCCTGTTGCGAACCCAACAGCACAGGACGACGGGACACCGGATCTAAGGTTACGGCTAAATATAATTCTCGATCCGCATCATATTTTGCTTCTGCTAACAGCACTTGAGGATGTTCCCCCATAATGCTTAAATTAAAAATGGTTTGAGCCGCAGCCACCGCATCAATTGTATTTTCAACAAATCGAATTCCCCCCACTTTTCCCCGTCCTCCGGCTCTTACTTGAGATTTCAGCACCACCGGATAAGGAATTTTTAAACCTTTTAAATCTTGAGCTTGATCAATTCGTTGTGAGGGTAAAACTGGAATGCCAATTTCCCGAAACAACGTTTTCGCTTGATACTCTAACAAATCCATAAATCAGTAATCAGTAATCAGTAATCAGTAATCAGTAATCAGTAATCAGTAATCAGTAATCAGTAATCAGTAATCAGTAAGAGCGCAATCCGTTCTACAGGCTAAGGGTAAGAAAGTTGGGAGTTGCCAATGATTAAAAGCGAGAAAACTAAAAACTAACAACTAATAACTCCTCACTGATTACTGATTACTGATTACTGATTACTGATTTACGGTTCCTTGATGAACGGTTTTAACCCATTTCAGCCGTTTGGGGCGGATGGAGATGCGAGTGTTGGTACTCCCAACTACTACTAACCAATGCAACATATATAATGTTCCGCGTACCGTTTGAATGAATTGAGACAAGATCATCATCGGTTGAGTAGCGCAAATGCGCCGTAACCCGAAGAACATTCCGAATAAAGATAACGTGATGGTCAGGACGGTTAAGGGGGTGGTAATCGGTAAACGTTTTTGGAGCAAAGACAACATCAAATCGGGAATCGCCGCCGTTGGTAGGATATATTGCGTGATCAAAAACCCATATAAATCAATGGTTTTTAAGGTTCCCATCCGATTGCGGATAATCAGGGGCCAATAATCTAAATAGCGTTGATAACCCCCTTCCGCCCAACGGTTGCGTTGATGCCATAACGCTTTAATGTTCGTGACGCCTTCTTCATACACGGGAGGAGAGGATAAAAATTCAATATCCCACTGATCTAAATGCAAACGAATGGTCAGATCCAAATCATCCGTAATGGTTTCTTCATTCCAACCGCCACAATGTTCTAAGGCTTCGCGCCGCACAAACTGACCATTCCCCCGCAGTTCCCCAATGCCGCCACAACTAATCCGTTGGCGTTGGAAATAAGCATCGAGAGCCATTTCGGCTTCCTGGGAACCTGTCCAGAAATTTTCTTCAGCGTTTGCGATCGCTTTTCTAACTTGGACAGCCCCCACCTGTTGCGGATCAAACAGGGGAACCACATGGCGCAGTAAATCCGGGGTAACTTGAGCATCCGCATCAAAAACCCCTAAAATGTCTCCTTTCGTTAAAGGTAATGCTTGATTGAGCGCCCCAGATTTGCCCCCTCCGGCATTGGGAGAACGGCGTAATACCTTCAGTTGAGAATACTCTTGGGCTAGCTTTTCCAGAATCCGAGGGGTTTGATCCGTACTGTTATCATCAATCACCCACAACTCATAACAGTGACTCGGATAATCTAAATTGCAAAGATTCTTGACCAGATTGCCAATGACCGCTTCTTCGTTTTTTGCCGCCACCATTAACGACACAAACGGTACCTCTTGTTCTGGGTTAGAGGGCAAGGGTTCCGGCTGTTGTTGGGAACGGGTCAATAAAATCCGCAAAGCTTGAAGGGATAACAAACCTGTTAACCCCAGCACAAACCAGATTCCCCAAGAGACAAAATGTAAGGTAATCGTCCCCCCCCAAATGATCGTCAACGTGGCGGCTGCCTTACCTCGGCGACCTTGGTACCAACTTGGGGGGATCATCAGGGGAGGTCGATTTCGAGTTGAAGTCTCAACGGTACGAGTCACGGAATTGTTAACTGAGGAATAAACCGTTGAGGATTCCTTTCTGGAAACAGCACTTTCCTGATCCTCTGGTTTTGAGTACCATGTTGAGGATGAATTGGGATGACTCTGAGCAGGGGTTAGTGTATTGTCAGCATTTTGTTCTGGCCAAGACTGTTTTGGCATAGATAATCCGATTTAACCCTCAATAATTAGTCCACATCATATTATGATTAGCTGTAACTGAAACAACAGTTATCCAGCCGGATTTTGCCCGATTTTAGGGCAGATCCACAAACCGGATCAACAGCCCAACTCGTGTAGTAACCCAATCACTGACTGACTCAGGCACTTCGGGCAACCCGCTTTAAAAAATGTTAATTCTGCTATCTAGTATCTAATATTCTCGCACTTCTTCGCTGTTCTTTTCCGAATTGAGAGCCGTT
>JBMDYE010000425.1:0-21280 GCA_048595135.1 Planktothrix sp.
GGTGGTTGTGGTTTTGCCGTTGGTTCCGGTGATGGCGATAATCGGTAAATGGGTGGGTTTGTCCGGTGGAAATAACATATCCACAATGGGGGCGGCAACGTTGCGGGGTTTGCCTTCATTCGGTTGAATGTGCATCCGTAAACCGGGGGCGGCGTTAACTTCCACAATCACCCCATCCACTTCCCGCAGGGGGCGACTAATATCGGGGGAGGTAATATCAATTCCGGCAATATCTAAGCCAATAATTTGGGCGGCGCGTTCGGCTATCCAAATATTTTCCGGGTGAATTTCATCGGTGCGGTCAATGGCGATGCCCCCGGTACTTAAATTGGCTGTTGCTTTTAAATAACAAGTTTCGCCTTTGCTGGGGATACTATCTAAACGCAAGCCTTGTTGGGCTAAAACATCAATGCTATTGCGATCAATTTCAATCCGAGTTAAAACATTTTCATGTCCACTCCCCCGACGGGGATCACGGTTGGTGGCTTCCACTAATTCTTCAATGGTGCGACGACCATCTCCGACGACATGGGCGGGAACCCGTTGAGCAACGGCAATTAATTTGCCATTGACGACTAAAACGCGATAATCATTGCCTTTATAGAAGCGTTCAACAATAATACTGCCCATTTTAGAGGCTTTTTGAGCAACAGAATAGGCGGCTTCGGCTTCGTTCCAACTTTGAATATCAAGGGTAATGCCGCGACCATGATTTCCATCTAAGGGTTTTAAAACAATCGGATAGCCGCCAATTTCATCAATAGCATCTTCTAAATCCTCTAAACTATTAATGACGGTTCCTTTGGGAACGGGTAAACAAGCGGCATCGAGTAAGGTTTTGGTTCCTTCTTTATCACAGGCAAATTCAATCCCTAAAATACTGGTTCCGTCGGTTTGGGACGCTTGAATGCGGCGTTGTTGTTTTCCATAACCGAGTTGGAGGACATGGCGGGCGGGCAGTTCTTTCCAAGGAATGCCGCGATTTTCGGCTTCTTGAACGATGGCTTCTGTGGTGGGGCCGAGTTGAGCGTCTGCCCAAATTTCTTGTAAATCTTTGAAATCTTGTTCGAGTTCGGCGGCGGGATAATAGCCGTCATCGATTAAGCTATGGCATAAGCGCACCGCCGCCCGGGCGGCATAACGTCCGGCTTCACCGACTTTATATTCAAAAATCACTCGTTCAATTCCCGGTTTAGCGGTGGGGCGAGTACAACCAAACTGTACAGGCATTCCAGCCAGGGTTTGCAGTTCCAGCGCCACTTGTTTGACAACTTCACTCATCAAAATGCCGTTTTGAACTTGGGTCATGAACTCCCGATGTTTGGATTGGCTTAAACTGGGTAGGGTTTCCAGTAGGCTTTCGTAAAAGTCGGGAATGCGGCTGGTGTATTGATCATCTTTTTCTAAGTCGAGTTGGATTAGGATCAGGTTATGATGAGTAATACTCCAGTAATTAGGCCCCGCTAAGGTTTGGGTTTTCAGAATTTTCATGGAATCATCTCCTTAACGTTTTAATGTTTTGTCAATGGGAATAATAACAACTCTCGGCGGTTTGAATTTTAGTGGGTTCGTCGGGAATTGCCTCAACTTCCAGAGGGGATCGGGTTAGATATTTTTGGGGTATTCCCTAAAAGATGAATAATGCCCTTTATTGATTTTAATAGTTTGGACTTGAAGAATTTTTGGCTTCACCTCAGTGGCTAATTTGCTGTTTTTTTTGGGGAAACTTCTGACAGAGGAGAATCATCTCACAAATTACCAGTCATTACCTCAAAAAAGCTCTATTTCTATGGATTAGGCTACAATTTAGGGAAAATTTAATTTTTTAGCAAGGGAAAAAATTAAGATTTCCTAACCCAATCAATTTTTCTGTTCCCTTTCCTCCGTTGAGAATGGGTTAAGGAAATAGAATTTGGCTGATTCATCATGGGTAGACTTTACAATAAACGCATTTTATAGCAATTTTCATGCCCAGAATCTTGACCCAGATGAAACTTAATTTTTTTATAATTCCTTAACTTGAGAAAGTTGACAAGCTAAACTAATTATGATATGCAATCTCATTTTCAGATGATCTAAAAAAAATGATATAACAAAGAATCGATAAAATAGCTGTATCATCAATAATCGAGGTCAAACGATTTAGAGGGAGAGAAACGATCAATGCCTCAAGAAACCGTCCAGAAAACGCCATTAGAATTTGCAGAACCGCCTGCCCCCAAACCGCCGATCTCAGTAGAAACTTATGCGGACGAACTGATGGACGACATTTTTAAAGATGTCGATCAAGTTCTTAAGGGAGGCCCTCGGTTACCCAGTGAACCCGTGAAACCGGAATTTGTCTCCCTCAAGTCGATTAAAGTGCCTCAAATTATTCTTCCTCCCATGCCGCGTCCTGAAGCGGAAGCGGAAGAAGAAAAAGCTAAATTGCGGGACGCCAGCGTTGAAAAACCATCCCCTTCTTTAGACCGAATTTTGTTAGGGGTGGCGTTTTCATCCTTATTGATTACTTTATTATTATGGTTAGCGACCAAGGGCGGACTCGGACGGCTGTTTGCGCCGGAACCTGTGGCGGTGGCTCCTGAGCCGGTGTTGGATGCTCAAACCAAAGCAGATATTCAATTTGCCGACTATATTGAGCGATCGCTTAAAAACATCGAACAGCCCAACCTCGGTAATAATGTGGGTTTACCGTTGTTACCTCCCCCTGCACCCACTGGAAATTTACCCGTTCTTCCCGTTCCTAGCAACCCTCCAGTCGCCGCGGCGCCTGACCTGAATACCAATAATTTAGTCCAAGCCATTAACCGAGTTGCGGAAGCCATTCAAGATGCGTCGAATCAAACGGCTACCTTGTCGGCGCAAGTGATGAACACCCTGCAAGCTCAAAACCAAAATCGGACGACAACAACCCCTCAAAAAGCGGTTCCTGGGGGACGCACCTCCGGTAATGTGGTATCCTCAACACCGACAGCCACACCCACCACCGCACCCCAATCTCAGATTAATTCTCAACAAGCTGCGGCTCCGGCTCCGGCTCCGGCTCCGGCTCCCTCTTCTACCCCCACCGAAACGGCACCGGCACCCCAAGGACAAGAACTTGTTCCTGAAACTGAGGTAGCCCCACCGCCACCCCCCATCTCTGGGGAAGTTCCAGCCCCTCCAGAACAGCAAGCGATTGTCAACCCAGCCCCAGCCATCACCCATACATTAGTGGGGATTTTGGAATTGGGCGATCGCTCGGCGGCGCTGTTTGAAATTAACGGGGTAGCTCGTCGGATTTATGTGGGTGAAAGTGTTGGCGCCAGTGGTTGGACATTAGTAGAAGTCGTCAACCAAGAAGCTGTCATTCGTCGCAACGGCGAAGTTCGCACTATTTTTGTGGGACAACAATTCTAACAGTCATCAGTAATCAGTAATCAGTAATCAGTGCAAGAGTTATCAGTATAAAGTGGACAGTAGAGCAGGAGTTAATCGTGTTCCTAGTGTTCAGATTAGCTTCAAACTCAAAACTAATAACTTCCTAACTGATTACTGATTACTGATTACTGATTACTGATTACTGATTACTGATTATGGGTTTATTTGAAGATTTTAGTCGATTTTTGGAGACTCGCTTAGAGGAATTTTTGCGAGATAATCCTCATTTAGAATTGCAAGCAATGGAAGAGCAATTAAAAGAACAACAAGAAGATACCTTACGGTTAATTCTTGAATTGCAGAAGGAGGAAAAAAAGTTACAAGAAGAAATTTTAAACATTGCTCAAGATATTCAAAAGTGGCATGAACGAGCCACCAAAGCACAAGCCGCTAACCGAGTTGATTTAGCAACCGCCGCCCAGGAACGGGAAGCGGCGTTACTGCGACAAGGAAACCAACGTTGGGGACAGATGCAAGGCGTTAAAGAACGGATTGAACAATCTAAGGAACTTTATCGTCAAGTTCAACAGCGACTTAAAGAAGTGAAAGCAAAAGCCGCAGAAGTTGAAGCCAACCGTGCGAAAGCTCAAGCACAACAAAATCAGCAGCGTTGGGAAACGCAAGGATGGAATCAAAGCACAAATTACAACACATTTGGTTCGTCTGCTGACCCGTTAGAAGCGAAGTTTAAACAATGGGAAACAGATCAAGAACTCGATGATTTAAAACGAAATATGGGACGTTAAAAATTCAATACTTCTGCTCTAATTAATACAGATGCCCTGACTTATCAATAATAAGAGTAAATCCCTAATTAATCTAGGTTTACTTCAAGTTGTTACTTTTTTCTTCAAAGCTGTTCCTACGCCAATGATCGCCCCCGCTACTAACAAACTCAGGCTACTGGAAGGTTCGGGAACGGGTTGAGACGGAATTTCATTGATCCCTAGCACCACGCGATAACTGCCATCATTGTCATCATAGGCACCTGGAAGACCACCAAAACCAAATCCATCAGCAATTCCTAAGAATAGACGAGTGGCACCAGTGGGAGCAATAAAAGTCTGAAACGAACCATCGGTTTTAATTCCATCTCCAATATAAAAGATTTGAGCCAACTCAGGCTCAAGGGAATCAAAATTCGTACCTAACCCCGCTGGGGTAAAGTTTAACGTTGCTGGAGATCCACTGACTGGGATAGAATCATCGAGAAATACCCCCACTAAGGCACCTTGTGGGCCTTTATAACCGCTAATTCCCCCAAAACCAGCTAAATCACTGCCTCCAGAACCATTTCCACTAGGGCCATAAAACGGATCACCCAAGCCGTTAAAGAAGCTGATTCCGCCAATCGCTGGGTCAGCCAAGCGGATGATGTCCCCCGCCACGACGTTCACAACAGGAGGTAAAGTCTCTTGGATCTCTTCTGGAGTGGGGCCATCATGTCTGATTAAACCACCGGGCCAGGGATCGGAAGCTGAAGGAATCACTAAATCGGTTCTACCTGCTAAGAAAATAGCATCACTGCCATCAACAGTGATTAAGGTTGCCGCTTGAGCGGAGCCAGCCGCTAAAATTAAGCTACAGGTTGTCAGTGCGGTCGTCAACACCATCTTGATACACATACATATTCCTCATTTCTTACAGCTTTATGGGTTTAATAATTTCAGGTTAGCAAGGATGGTTTTGCTTGCCGAGTCACTTGTTTGAGTGACATCCATTGGGCGGAAGATTAGAAATGAGAGTCTGCTCAATAAACGTCCGTCCGATAGACAATAGAAACAAACTTTTCTTGAGCGACCCAACGCTGAAATACGGTTTCTCAATCTTTAATAATTTGTTTTGATAATTTTTTCCATTTTAAGATGAGGAATTCCTGCTTCATCAAAGGGTTCTCCAATTATTTCAAACCCTAATTTTAAATATAATTTTTTGACATATTCTTGAGCGTTAACAGTTACTTTTTGGATAGATGTTAGCGAGAGAAATTCTAAAGCGTTTTCCATTAATTGTAGACCAATGCCTAATCCTCTGGCTGAGGCTAAAACTGCTAATCGTTCAATTTTTGCAGTATACTGATCTAAATAACGAATCCGAAGGGTTCCCACAGGTTGATCGTTTAAATACGCTAACAAATGGTGTGCTGCTTCATCTTTTCCATCAAATTCTAAAGCCGGATCAACCCCTTGTTCAACTTCAAAAACTTGATGTCGGATTGCTTTAATAATTTCTGAGTGAGCCGGATAGTTAACCGGATGAATCTTGAGCATATTCCGCAGCACTTTTTAGGTGAATTCAGGGACTGTTTGGGGGACAAAGCCCACCCAATCTCTAGTTTAATTTACGGGAGGAGCGAGGTCACTTCGCTCCTCCGGTAGATGTCATTTTAGGTGGGTTGTACCATTCATTTAGAACTGCTATAGATTAACTAAAGTTGAGAGCGATCCGTTAAAATTTCATACCCGGTTTCTGTGACTAAAACCGTATGTTCAAACTGAGCCGATAAAGAATTATCAACGGTTACAGCCGTCCATTTATCGGATAAAATTCGGGTAAATCTTGAACCTGCATTTAAAATGGGTTCAATGGCTAAGGTCATTCCCGCTTTTAATTTTACATTAGGTAAATCGTAGGTACGAACGTTAAAAACCGACGGTTCTTCATGTAAGTTTCGTCCCACTCCATGACCTGTAAATTCTTCAACAATTTTAAATCCGTTGGCTTCGGCATGATCTTGAATGGCCCCGGCAATATCCAATAAAAAAGCCCCCGCTTTAACTTGTTCAATGCCTTTATATAAAGTTTCTTCTGCCACTCGAATTAATTTTTCGGCATCGGCAGAAACTTTACCTACTCCAATCGTAATACAAGAATCTCCATGAAAGCCTTCATAATAAGCTCCCGTATCAACTTTTAAAACATCACCCGCACGAATCACTTTGCGACGGTTGGGAATGCCATGAACCACTTCATGATTAATCGAAGAACAAATGGAACCTGGAAAGCCATGATATCCTTTAAAACTTGGTGTTGCGCCCATTTCCCGAATCCGTTTTTCGGCATAGGCATCTAAGTCGGCTGTTGTCATTCCCGGTTGAACCTGTTCGGAAATTTCTTTTAAAACTGTCGCAACAATTTTTGTAGATTGTCGCATAATTTCTATTTCTTGAGGGGATTTAATATAAACACCCCGACGACTTTTTTTGATTTGAGGAGGATTAGGTTGGGGAGTTTTGGACAAAAGACCACCGAGAATATTCATCATATTATTGTTGAGATTGTAAAAAGATCCACATTAACAGGCTGACGGGATAGCATGAACTATCTTTATCTACGTTACCGTAAAAGGTTATGTTTCGGGTACAAGTTCTAGACTAAAACTCCAACCCTGTTGTTTAAATCCAAGGGATTGATAAAATTGATGGGCGCGATCGCGTTTTAAATTCGAGGATAACATTACTTTATAGCATCCTGCCTCCGCACTAAGTTTAAATGCTGCCTCCATCATGGCTTTACCAATTCCTTGATTTCGATACCGAGAGGTAACAATCACTGCATCCACAATGGCTGATTTGCTATGATGTAAAATCATCGGCATGATTAGTAAACTAAAGGTTCCGACAGGTTCGCCATTTAATTCAGCAATATAAATATTGTAATTCGGGATCTGCTGAATTTGTCTAAAAATTTCTTCAACTTCTGATAAGGGTAAAGGAGGTTCTTGATCAATTTCCGTATAGAGATGATTTAAATTTTGTAAATCTCCAGATTCTGCAACTCTAATTTCTAATGGCATAGGTGTGAACCCTCAAGGAAATTAATTAAACGTTGGTTTCACTTCTCTATCTTAGTATAGATAAAAAGTCCTTAAACAGATGCTAAACTAAACTTTAAGACTTTTCGTTATCATTATCGCTATTTTGGGATTAATTTTGTTAACTTGAATGAGGCGAAAATTATGTCAGTTTTAAAAGGGACTTGGACAAGCGATTATCTGACAACGAATCATGTGAAACTGCACTATGTTACTCAGGGAAACGGCCCTTTAATGCTGATGTTGCATGGATTTCCTGAGTTTTGGTATTCTTGGCGTCATCAAATCCCTGAATTTGCCAGCGAATATAAAGTGGTGGCGTTGGATTTACGGGGATATAACGAAAGTGAAAAACCGAAAGATTTATCCGCTTATAAAATGGTTGAATTAGTCCGAGATGTGAAAGGAGTGATTGAAGGATTAGGCTATGAAAAATGTATTTTAGTGGGTCATGATTGGGGCGGGGCGATCGCTTGGCAATTTGCCTATAATTATCCGGAAATGTTAGAAAAATTAATCATCCTGAATCTTCCCCATCCCGCTAAATTTGCCAGTGGATTATTCACATTTGATCAATTAATTAAAAGTTCTTATATCTTCTTCTTTCAATTGCCATTTTTACCAGAATTGATCTTACAAGCCGATGATTATCAAGCCATTTCTTCAGCATTAACGGGTATGGCGGTTAATAAAAGTATTTTTAGTCAAGCTGATTTAGAAGCTTATAAAGATGCGGCTTCTAAACGAGGAGCGTTAACCGCAATGTTAAATTATTATCGCAATGCGTTTAAAGGATTTTTCAATGCTCCCCAACAGCAATGGGGGCTATTAGAGATTCCAACGTTAATGATTTGGGGGGAAAATGATACGGCTTTAAAAATAGAATTAACCTACGGAACAGAAGAATATGTTCGAGATTTTCAAATTCGTTATATTCCCAATTGTAGTCATTGGGTACAGCAGGAACGTCCTGATCTCGTGAATCAATATATCTGGGAATTTCTACGAGGTGAACGGTTAGTTCAGGAAGATTAATTTGTGGCGACGGTATGGTGATCGAAACCCGTTTTTTAATTCCTACTGTAAAATTTTAATTTCTACATCGATTGTTTTCTGCCAATCTCTAATATAAACTAACAATCCATACATGAATATAATTACCCCCATCATTTCCATAATTTCTTCGATAATTGCCATTGTTGCATAGATAGGATTTTGTTGATTTTCTAAAACAGTAATATAACTTCCTGCCATTTCCATTAACAACGCACCGCCAATATATAAAGAAGCTGCTAAAATAAAATGATAGCGCGTTTTTTGCGGAAGATGGAGCCAAAATTTCCAATATTTCATTCCAAAGATGATCACAACAATTGTCCCTGGAATTACCCACATGGAGTGTAAAAAAGGCGGTAATTTTAAGGCTTCTGCAATATCAGGAATAATTAAAATTTCATGAATCATGAATACTTCATCAACGGCTAAAAGCCAGAAAATAATCGATAACCCTTTCCACTGTTGAAAATATCGATATTTGATGGGAGATTGATCCAGCGGATCATCTAAGGCTTTTTGTTGTTCGAGTTCGGCTTGTTTTCCTGATGCGATCGCACCCAATAACCAAGCACAAAAACCTAACATAAACGCACTATAAAACGTCGGTAAATTCATCTCTCGATCCACATTCACCATTCTCGTCCAGTCTTCTCGATAATCAAAGACAAATTTACCAATTTGAACGCCAATGCTGGTACAAGTAAAAAATACCACCCCAAGGGTTAGAAATTGGGCAATTTTTAAGGGTGAAATCTTAATCTCTAACTGCATTATTGCTAATCCTAAGCCATTTCCTCTAAAATCATACCGCAATTATCGACAATAATAGCGTCGATAACGATAACCATTAAAATCCGGTCGAGGTCTGATATCCTCTTGACATTGGAGTGAGTTAAAATCCAGATTCTCTTTTAAATTTACTGTCCATAGTTCAAAAGGACGTTGAACTTGAGTTAATGCGGTTGCTAAAGCTGGGGAAGGAGACTCTCCTTTTTTTACTAAAATAAATTCAGGCATTTTTTCAGCTTTTTGACGTTTAAATTCTAAGGCTAATCCCATTAAAGAACGGGTTTCAGCATGGGTTCTTTGGCTGGTAGCAATTAAAACAGGGGTTTGAGATTTATCAATGATTAAATTAGCTAAAAGATCAGCTTGTTGTGATTTTTGATAACCATAGTTTCCTATCACTGTTAATGCACCTAAGAACCCCATAATTAAGGTCAGGATAACCACTTTTTTTCCGGTTAATGGGATGAAATTGATTCCCCAACCTTTATTTTCAAGGGGATCGAATTTCCAAATCGTTCCTAATGCTGATCCGATTAATATAATAAAAGCTGGAAAGTAAACAAATTGATATCGTGCGGCGAGGGAAACATCTTTTCCCAACCCATAGATGAGGATCAGAAAAATTGCGATCGCACCTCCCACCACACCCCCAAAAATTTGAGTTTCTAATCGATAATCCTTAACATTAATCTGAATAGCTTGAATAATAGTCGGAACAATTTTCACCAAAACCCCAAGGATAATAATAGCGGAAATAACTGTAACTAAAATTGGGGTTCCTTCAACGGGTAACATCAAAATCATGGTAATAAACCATGCCAATAATCGGAATATTGGATTCAGGATTTGTGACCATTTTAAGTTTTTCTCGATCCAATCCGTTAATTGATCATCAGGTAAACTTTGGAGAATGGGAACCCAGACTAACCCCGTTGCTAAGGTTCCTAAAATAACGGTATAGATTCTCACCCAAGATGAATTCAATAATTTTGATTTTGTTGGAAAATCTCTAAGCCAAAATCCGGCTAATACGAACCCTTCTGCGCCTAAAAAGATGACATAAAAATAGTGAGTTGCAATCCCTAACCCGTTCATAATAATCCAACTCATCACCATCAAAATGGGAAGGGGTTTCTCAGTCTTTAAACTGCGAATTGCCTTGACAAAAAATGTTAACGATGCAATAATAAAAAGTATGGTTAGGGTATAGTGACGCGCTTCTTGAGCTAAATAAATTCCGTAGGGAGAAACCGCCATCAAAGCTGCTGTGATTTGAGCAACAATTAAGGAACGAAAGGCGAAATAACTTAAACCAAAAATAGCGGGAATGGAAAGAACCCCGAAAAGAGAACTCAGCGATCGCGCCACCGTTAAAAACACAATTTCCCCATCGGTTGAAAACAATTTCATCCAAAAATGATTCAAGAGAAAATAAAGAGGAGGATGGTTACTTTCACTCATCAACCGTTCAACCACATCCTGGGGTTGAGTTGAGCTATCAAATTGTAAAGCCGATAATAAAATATCCGCAGAAATCACTTGATCTAGGGGAATATTTGTTAGACCGTGACCCAAACTAAAAACTAATGTTGAAATTTCAATACTCGATGCAGATTTTTCTCCTAAGTTGAGAAACCGGAGTATTAACCCCAATCCCACCCAACCCAATAATAACATTAAATGAAACTTTTTTTGATCACTCATTTTAACCAAAAGCCTTAAAATTAATAATTTATTAAATTAAAAAATCCGGGTCAATAGCGCCGTTCAACTTTCAACGGTTGACCGGGGAGAAGCTTTCTAATTTCATCCGTTAAATCTAACCAAGGTTGTAATTGTCCTGGTTGAAATGTACGACTCATGGGAAAATCAATCGAGGTTTGATCACCACCGATTCCCACTGAAATCACTCCTTCCCAAGAATTGGCATATAATTCATCTGTAATATACCATTGATTAATCTCCCAACGAAACCGTCGGATAAAGTGAAACGGTGCGTTTTGTTGACCGATTTTATTATTATTAAGATTCAAACCCGCTTTTGGAAATAATAAACCTAAAGTTCTGGAAACAATAAATTCTTTTGAAGAGGGTTGATGATGAGTGACCCAACTTAACCCTCCCTGAATAATGATTTCATCTTGTTTTACCGAAATCTCATAATCACTAATTAAATGACAATTCGCATTTTTAACAAATTGATCTTGACGAATTTGTACTGAAAATTGAGTATCCGAAACCACTAATTTATTTTCTCTAAATAGCTTAAACACGCCTCCTTTATTCAACGCAATATATAATTCAACATAAGGACGACGTTTAATTAAAATTTGGGCATCTTTTAACCAAATACTCGCCACATCACGGGGTAAAGGATAAGGTCGATCAGGAATAAAATCTAACCAAGCTAATAAATAATTAGAAGTGTGATAACCGAATAAATAAGTCTCGGTATAGCAAGGCGTTAAATTATTTTTTAATCCTTGCAAAAATCGGTCATTAATTCTTAACGCATCCGGTAGCCATTCCCCGATTAATTCAAACCCATCTGGGAAAAATAGATAAGTATTTAAACTGCCATATTCTCCCCCATAAGATCCATCGGGATGAATGAAATGGGTTGCTAATTCAACGGCTTTTTCGATAGATTCTTTAAGGCGACTATTGGGTTTAAGATAATCAAGTTGTGCTAAAAGAGAAATGGTTAAACTGTGATACCCCGGATCTAAACCTTGATCTTCTTGAAACCATCCTTCCGAATTTTGCAAAGATAATAAATGCTCTAAACGGGTTTGTTTAATTCGATGCCATTTAGAGGTTTGTAACAATTGACTTAACCGTTCTAAACATAAAATAATCACCGCTTCAGCACTAGCGCAGTGACTCAAAGCACAATTCGCTAACCCATGGGCTCGTTTTTCAAAAAAATTCAAAGCTTCATAACTCATCAATCCCAACGCATCATAACTTTCTACACATCCCAATAAGGAAAAAGCCGTTGCAGAAATTGAGCGTTCTGTGGGGAATTTTTCGGGACAGAAACCATCAGAATGAGAACTTTTAATGGTGTAAAGAATTCCCGCTTCTACCCAATCTTTAATAACAGCTTGTTTATAATAAGGATTATCATGGTAGTTAATGCCATAGGCTAGGGTTAGGGGCCAAACTAATTCCTGTAACCGACCATTGGGAAAATCTTTAATTTGATCATGCCAAAAATTCCGATCAAAACAGCCGTAGGTAGGACTGTGAGGATTCCGGTCTAACAAAGTTAGAATTTTAGGAATGTGCCTTAATGCTTCACGAACGAATAAATCTCGACTCACGGTTAATAACGATGGTTAGTTGCACCAAAGGAATGACCGTTATTATATAGCGAGTTAGGTTGATTATTCCAAAAAATTTGAGAAGAGAAACAGCCAGAACTATTAACAGTGTTCTTAATTTTTAAAGAAAACTTCTGACCATTCCTCTCCTCACAATCAACGCTTAGGAAGGAGGAATCACAGTAAAGACTTGAATTCCTGTAATCCCATTAGGATTAGCCGTTTGTGTCACAATATCTGAAATTTGATCAGGAGTAAGAGTGGGATTTGCTTCTAACATTAATGCAATGACTCCAGCGACATAAGGCGCCGCCATTGAAGTTCCTCCAAAACCGCCATAGAAATTGTTCGGTAAAGTTGATAATCCATTGACTCCCGGTGCAGAAACAAAATCCGAAGGTTGTACACCAGCAGGATTAGAAAAACTAGCAAATTGTCGATTGCTACTGTCAATTGCACCCACAGCAATTGCTAAATCTTGAGCAGAATAGCGAGAAAAATAAGTCGGTTGAGTGACTTGACCTTCGGCAAAATCTGCTCTTTCATTTCCTGCGGAAAGAACAACCGTCACTCCTTTTTGCTTCGCATATTCTAATGCTTGTTGAATCTCTGGTCGCGGGACTTGCTGTAAATCAGAACCAGGTTGTCCGATACTAATATTGATAATTTTTGCTCCATTATCAACCGCATAACGAATGCCTTGAGGAATCGTTATATTAGTATTGATACTATTTCCATAGACCCGCACAGGCATAATTTTTGCATTGTAAGCAACCCCTGTAAAATTATAGAGCCTGTCAAATTGATCAACCGTAACACCGTTATTTAATCCGCTAATAATTCCCGCAACTTGGGTACCATGAGCATCATAAAATCCTGTTTCATTAAACTCTGGATTGGCATTATTATCATTATCGACAAAATCATATCCAAACCCATCATCAATGTAGCCATTATTATCATCATCAATCCCCGGTTGACCATTCACTTCTAAAGGATTATTGGCAATATTATTAATTAAGTCCAGGTGGTTCATATACACCCCATCATCCAGAACAGCCACCACAACTCCTTGACCTGTATATCCTTGATTCCAAACTTCCGGGACTTTAATACTATTCAAATCTCGGAAATTATTCGGTGAACTCAAATTATCAATAATATTTGCATAATCAACATCTGGATAAGCAGTTGATAAACCTGCTGCTCTCGCAACAGCGACGGAAGCATCAACTAAACCCCAACCATAGTAGGGATTATAATTAGGAATTGAAGAGGCTGGCAACGCTTGAGGAGGCGTTAAATCCGGCGTTGCAGAGACTTCTAAAGTATAGTCAATATTGCCTTGATGTGGAACAACAATTACAAAATATTCCCCTGCATATAACGCATTGAGATTAATCGTTTCTGAACTATTTCCAGGCTCAATAGACGAATCTACTATTTTATCAATATCGCCATCTCCATTAATTTCTTGAACAATATAAACATCTGCATCAGCCGTAATATCGGGGGTATTAACATTTAACTTTAGCGAAAAATTGCTTTGGTTTGGCAACTCAAAACGGTATACATCAAAGGGATCAAAATCACCAACAAATTCATTCAAGATCTGGACAGAATTTAGCTCACCTAAATTCCGAACTTGAGCTAAATTTTCACCCGCAGTATCGGCGGTAGCCACAGACAAAGGCGTTGATAAATTATTAATAAAACTCCCTTGACTATCTTGAGTAGAAGCTCCCAAGACTTGGCTCAAAATCCCTCCCGTTATCGGATCTTGAATTCGGGTTTTATCCTCAAACGGTTGTACGTTTGAATGCTCTAAGATTAAGTCTTTAGAAATGCAAATGAGATCGTTACCTGCATTCCCAAATACATTATCTTTCCCTTGATTTCCATTAATAACATCAGCAATTTCTGAACCTAAAACCGTGTCATTTCCCGCTAAAGCCAAGAGTCCTTGGGGTAAATTGAGTAAAAGATTGGGGGTAATTGTCCAAGTATCTGAACCTTCTGTTAAAGCAAAATAGCCTTCTTGAGTTGCACCAAACATAATGTTATCCTTAACCTAGTTAATTATAGGGTTATAAATATTCATTTTAAAAGGCTAATTTTGGTCAGTTATTGATTTAAAACACACCTTAATTATTTGAAACAAAACTTCACGTTTTTAGGGTTAAACCCAATTAGAAACGAGGTTTTTATTGGTTCACTAGGGAAGCTCTGATCAAGTTAAATCTTATGAAGTAATTTTCAAAAATCGTAATATTTTAAAATCAAAAGTAAAAACCCCGATTTTCTGAAGAAATCGGGGTTCTGGTTTGAAGTGAGTTACTAATTTAAGCGGCTTTTTGTTCTTCGTCAAAGCCATGTAAAATGGGAGCAGGGGCAAACTGAGAGGTTGCTTTTAATAAACGGGGAATTTTACCACTATTATAAACGCGGAACTCGCTCTGAATCGTTGCATTAGCCGCCCGAACTGCTTGATTTAAAACTAAAGACCCCTCTGGGTCAGACACAGAACGATGGAAGGTTCCGGGGGGAATTCTCAAAATACTACGGTTCGCATCTAATCTAACAATATGATAGGGATTTTTCCAAGAAAAATTCACTAAATAAAATGTACGTCCACCACTGACAGCTAACAAATTATCTTCTTGATGGGGGTGAAGATAAAATTGCCAGTACCCTTCCTCCGTATTATTAGGGCTAATGGCTGGCCCTTCATGAAAAACTAAATCACGAGCGTTTGAATTAGCAATGGTAATATCAAAAAAACGAACGCTGGGAGTATCACGGAATTTATGAAAGGGGATTAATTCAAACATACAAAAATTGTTGAGAGCGTTTAGATTTCCGTTTGTTTCCTCTAGCTTAGTAACATTTCTTAAAACAATCAAAACTCCTTGAGCATAATTTCTATGCGGAAACCGAATCGATCAATCCTCCCGAACCCGTTTTGATTCCCGATTGCGATAAAATAAGAGTGAGTCCTTATGTCACTCTCAACCCGCCCTAATTGGAGGCAGTCCAACGGTTTACACTCGTCCTTTAGCTCGTTTGATTGAGCAACTGCAACGTTTACCTGGTGTGGGGCCAAAAACAGCACAACGGTTAGCCCTACACATTCTCAAGCGTCCCGATGAAGACGTGCAAGCTTTAGCCCAGGCGTTACTTGATGCCAAGAAACAAGTCGGTTTTTGTAAAGTGTGTTTCCACCTGTCTGCTGAACCCGTTTGCGAGATTTGCCGCCACCCCCAACGGGATGCAGAAACCGTTTGTGTGGTGTCAGAATCTCGTGATGTGATTGCATTAGAAAAAACACGGGAATATAAAGGCAAATATCATGTTTTGGGGGGTGTGATTTCCCCAATGGATGGCATCGGGCCAGAACAGTTAACCATTCAACCGTTAGTGCGTCGGGTTAGTCAACAACAAATTAAAGAAGTGATTATTGCGATTAGTCCCAGTGTGGAGGGAGAAACGACAACATTATATTTAGGTCAACTGTTGAAACCCTTTACCAAAGTCACAAGAATTGCTTTTGGTTTACCAATGGGTGGAGAGTTAGAATACGCCGATGAAATTACCTTAGCACGGGCGTTAGAAGGACGACGAGAATTAGATTAAAGCCCGCCTAGAAATGAGACGAAGAGGTTACAGATGTAGGCGATGCCCGAATCATGGTTGAAAAGCTGCACTGCGACCTCATCCAATCTTTTCAGGGCTATATCCCGATTGGTCGTGAGATTTTTGAGCTTTATATAAGAATTTATGGTTTTATAGTGAACCATATTTTTAAGTCTGTGCCAAAGCTCGGCGCATCCACTATTCTTTGTTAAAAAAGATGAGTGCAGAGGAGCGGAAGCCTTTTA
Organism: Planktothrix sp.; assembly: GCA_048595135.1. GTDB lineage: Bacteria > Cyanobacteriota > Cyanobacteriia > Cyanobacteriales > Microcoleaceae > JBMDYE01. The sequence continues at coordinate 16,284 of JBMDYE010000425.1, forward strand.
TAAACACTTATCCTTCTTTGGATCAAATCTGGTTGTCGTAGCCAATCTAAGATAAACTTAACACTATCGTTCAAGGCAAAAGCATAGATGTCTATCTTTGGTTCGACATCAATGTCAGGTTTGAGCGCCCCAGTCTCTCTCCTTGAGACACTCTCCATTCACAGGTGAATTTCTGACAGACGTTTCAGTATGGGTGGGCCAAGTGCCCGCCACCGACACATACATTTGATCAGCATGGAGTGGACACCATGAATAAGTTTGACCCAACTAAACTGCAAACCAAATTTGATAACACCAGCGAAGGCTGGCTAGTGCAAATATATAGTGGCGATCGCCGCCTGCTCTGCGTGCTGGACTCGTCTCACGCCTGGACTTTTGTGTTGGGCTGTGGGTTCGGTCTCCTACTGGGGGTGGGGTGGTTTAACCTCGCCAGTTACAGTCCGTCCAGGACTTATGCGCCCTCAACAACTCCCCCCGAAATGTGGATTGATTAATTCTGCGATCGCAATTTGCACTGACCAGAGATATACGAGTTTTCTGAATATAAAAGGAAAACTTATGACTATGATTTAAAGTCATTGAGTATATTTATGTGAAGCGATCGCAACTTTGTGCACATTTGAGGATAGACTTAAGTACATAAAATTTCGAGTTTTAATAGATCTTGATCTATAGAAGTTGCCGCGGGACAGCGACACCTTTCAGCCCGATTCGGAGATCAGCCCTCTCTGAACCTCCTGCCGGGAAGTGTTCGCGTAACACCTGTGCTATAGGGGTGAAGTGCTGCACCCTTACTTCTTAAAACTCACTTATGACAATAATCACTCTTCGTTAGAAAAGGCAGAAGGAGGTATTAGTGGATTTTTTTTCCTTGTTTGTAATGGACTTCATTAAGCAGTTGCAGTCCCCAACACTCAGCTTTCTGATTGGTGGTATGATCATTGCCGCTCTCGGTAGCCAATTGGTAATTCCAGAGTCGATTTCTAAGATCATCATCTTCATGCTGCTGATCAAAATCGGTCTGACTGGTGGTATTGCGATCCGCAATTCCAACCTAACGGAGATGATTTTACCTGCACTGTTTTCTGTAGCAGTAGGGATTATTGTTGTATTCATCGCCCGCTATACGTTAGCCAAGCTGCCCAAGGTCAAAACCGTGGATGCGATTGCAACCGGGGGTTTGTTTGGTGCTGTGAGTGGCTCTACCATGGCTGCCGCCCTAACGCTTCTGGAAGAACAAAACATCCCATACGAGGCATGGGCTGGCGCACTCTATCCCTTCATGGATATCCCAGCACTCGTAACGGCGATTGTGGTGGCTAACATTTATCTCAACAAGAAAAAGCTTAAAGCAGAAGACGAGTATCTCAGCAAGCAGGAATATTCCAATCCCGGAGGAGAATATACCAGTCCCGCAGGTGCGGCTTTCAGTACCGCAGGCGCATCTGTCCCCCCCGGCACATCTTTCAGTACCACAAGCGATTATCCCAGTTCCGCAGGCACGTCTGCCAGTGCCGCAGATGATTATCCCAGCAGCCGACAAGAGTATCGCAGAAAGCAGCAGGGGCCTGCGAATAATCGGGTCGAAATATGGCCGATTGTTCAGGAAAGCCTCCAAGGCCCTGCCCTATCGGCAATGTTGCTCGGTATTGCTCTTGGCCTGTTCGCCCAGCCGGAAAGTGTCTATAAAAGCTTCTACGATCCCGCCTTCCGCGGTCTGCTTTCGATCTTGATGCTGGTCATGGGTATGGAAGCTTGGTCAAGGATTGGCGAACTGCGTAAGGTGGCTCAGTGGTACGTCGTTTATAGTGTGGTGGCACCGTTTGTGCATGGTCTGATCGCCTTCGGTCTCGGTCTGATCGCCCACTACACCACGGGATTCAGTATGGGCGGCGTGGTCGTTCTGGCTGTCATCGCCTCCTCCAGTTCAGACATCTCAGGCCCTCCTACGTTGCGAGCCGGGATTCCGTCGGCCAATCCCTCTGCTTACATCGGTGCCTCCACAGCCATCGGTACGCCCGTTGCCATCGGCTTGTGTATACCGCTCTTCCTCGGGCTTGCCCAGGCACTCGGCGGGATCTAATCTCAGACGGGTCGTGGTCTGTTGGTACTCTCTTGACCCGGCAGACCAAGCAACTCAATATATAAGATCAGTATAAGTAGGTAAGGAGGTAACCAATATGGCCAAGCCAGCCAAAAAGCTCGTCATTGTCACGGAAAAGATTCTGCTCAAAAAAATCGCCCAGATGATCGAAGAAGGCGGAGCAACTGGTTATACGGTGGTGGAAACTGGCGGTAAAGGTAGTCGCAACGTGCGCTCGTCGGGACAACCCAACGTTTCCGACACCACGGCGAATATAAAATTCGAGGTGCTCACCGAAAATCGGGATATGGCTGAGGATATTGCAGATAAAATCGCCATAAAGTTTTTCAACGACTATGCGGGCATTGCCTATATCTGTGACGCAGAGGTACTGTACGCCCACACGTTCTGCGGGCCAGAGGGCTGTTGAATCGAAACGACGCAGACCTAAAAAGCCGGGGCATGACCCCGGCTTTTTAGTCGCCCTATTTCTTCAAGACAACGTTTACAAGCGGTTAAACAGCAACGAGATGAGGAGAAATTAAAAGATTTAAATAGCGATTATCTCCTAAAAATACTCTTAATAATCTCGTTTATAAGTTATTTATAAATAAGATTAGAATGGCTCAGAACCTGAAACAAGAGGCGGAGCCTCTATAATATATTCCCAGGCAGGAGGCTGGGAACGAGAGAAAAGGTTGTTGGGTTGAAGGGCGATCGCACTCATTATAATTGTTCAATAAAGTTAAACAATGCCAGGTGCGCGAGGACTTAGCTGACACTCTTGCCCGTAATTCTTATAATTTCTTGCTATAATATCCTGACAGGTTAACAACACTCCAAAAACATTTATGTCAATTGTTGTAACACTTACTCCTGAACTGGAAGCAAAACTACGAGAAAAAGCCACAAAGCAAGGACAGGATATTAATATTGTTGTGACTGAACTTCTCAACCAAATCTTAACAGGGGAAGCGGATGATACAGAAGAAGCGATTGAGGGAATTAAACGAGGGTTAGAAGATTTTGAACAAGGACGGTTTCGAGATTTTGATCAATTTTTTGAAGAACAAGATAACAGATCATTTTAATTATGCAGTTAGAAGATTACTTAGAATTTATTCATCCTGATGAAATTCGTCTCAAAGGTCATCGCATTGGTATTGAGGATGTGATCAAATACTATCTGGATGGATACACCCCAGAACAAATTTTACAAGAGTTACCCAGCCTCAATCTTGAAAAAATTTATGCTGTGATTACCTATTATTTACAAAATCGTTCTCTGTTAGATGCTTATCTATTGCGGTTAGGTAAACAGCGAGAACAACATTATCAAGAATTTATTGCTAATCCTTCACCCTTAAGACAACGTTTACAAGCGGTTAAGCAGCAACGAGATCAGGAGAAATTAAATCATGAAAGTTCGGTTTCTCCTAGATGAAAATTTACCGCCAAAATTGAAGTTAGCGGTACAACGTTTTAATTCAGATATTGATATCATTCGAGTTGGTGAACCTGAAGCACCCCCATTAGGAACGCTTGATCCAGAACTGCTGAATTATTTGGAACTGTCACAACGATTATTAGTAACAGACAACCGCAATAGTATGGGAGGACATTTACAGGATCATTGGGGAAAAGGAGGTCATATTTGGGGCTTAGTTTGGTTACGTCCCAATGGTACAATTAGAACTTGGGCAGAATCCTTAGTGTTAATTTGGGAAATCACTGAAGCTGAGGAGTGGTTAGACAAATTAGACTGGATTCCTTATTAGAAAGTTTTGATAACAAAATATTATTGTGCTTATAGCGATCGCCTCCCAAAACTCCCCTAGTCCCCCTCGTTTATACGTTTTAGCTAGAAATGATATTAAACAAGAGGCGAATATTGTATTATATTATACATTTCTCGGTATGAGCCTGGGAACTACGATAAGAGCGGGAGCCTCTAATAAAATTCAAGGTAGAACGCGGGAATAAGGGAAACAAAACCTCTAATTAGACTTTTTTGTTTGACATTGCTTCTTTCTTAGGAGATAATCAAAAATAAGATTAAAAGAGGTTAATAAACCTATAATGACACAATCAAATACTTTGGAACTTGCTAAACAAGGGGATGTAAAAGCGATCACATTTTTACTTAATCGTCAATTACAGCCAAAGGGAATTACCGCTACAGTTTCCCGACAAGATAGTTGCCTTCAAGTGATGTTGGAAGCAGCACAAGTTCCGAACAAACAAGTTCTAGCAGAATGGATTCATAAATCGATAATCCGTTTGGGGGTTGCTTCTCTTGAACAGATTAATATTTACGGAAGACAGACAGATGTTAAGGTTCCAGCATGGCATCAAGAATTTAAGCTAGTCAAACAAAGTCCTCCCGTTACTGAACCAACAGAAGTCCAGTCTGCTAAATCTAAAACGGCAAACCCAACCCAGTTGAGTATCAACGAATGTGTAGAAAAACAAATTAAATGTGAAGAAGATGTAAATAACTTACTTTATAAACTTAGTTACTTACCTCATATTGGAAAACCTGTTTATTTAGCTGGGCTATCTCAACTTGCAACATATATTTACGATAACAATGATAAAATTAATTATTCTGATATTGAAATTATCATTGGAGGAAGATATAAAACAAAAATAGCTTTTTTATTGATTACACATGAAAAAATATTAATATATATTTTTGCTCATAGCCTAGCACAAACGAAAGAAAATTATCAACGTATTGAACTTGATAATAATTTTGATTGTGTTTTAAGCAGAGTAGAAAAAATAATTATCGCTAAAAATGGAATAAAAATTATATTAAAATCAAAAAAAGAACATAGCTTCTATTTATTCTATAATTCAAAAGAAATTGATCACGAAATAAAAGATAAGCTAAAGACTATATTAAAAAAAC
>JBMDYE010000426.1:0-3800 GCA_048595135.1 Planktothrix sp.
AACAATCATTTCCTCATCCTCTAAACAACGAGCAAAGCTATAAACAATTCCTTCAGCATATAAAATATCGTAGGAACCGATTCTCAATGCTTTATATTGGTGACGAAGGGCAATCAGTTTTTTATGATAATCTAAAACATCTTGATGCCAAAAGTCTTTCATGGGAAATGTCCGCCGAGAATCGGGGTCAAGTTTTCCTTCTAATCCGACTTCATCCCCATAATAAATACTCGGCGCGCCAGGAAATGTAAATAACAACAGGGTCGATAATTCGACACTGGCTTTATCGTGGTTGACAACACTAATTAATCGAGCGGTATCATGACTATCCAGTAAATTTAATTGCGTGAGTTGAATTTCCCAAGGATATAACTCTAACAATTCTTTCATCTTTTCCCCGTATTCTTTGGCAAATAAAGCCGGATAGGGGAAATAAGAGGGGCCTTCGACTAAATCCATTCTAACCCGATCGCCTGCGGTAAAGGCAACCGTGGGGCCAGTAAATAAATAATTCATCACCCCATCAAATTGTGTTCCGTCTAACCATTCTCGCGCATCAACCCAAACTTCTCCGACAATATAAGCCTCTGGATTAACCGCTTTAACGCGATCGCGAAATTCTTTCCAAAATCCGGGAGTTGTCACTTCAAACGGCACATCCAAGCGCCAACCATCAATGCCCAAATTAATCCAATATTCCGCAATTTCCATGATATATTCCTGCACTTCAGGATTATCATGATTAAACTGAGGTAAAGCCCGATTTCCCACCCAACCCACATAATTTGCCGGTTTACTTCCATCATAGGCCGATAACGGCCAGCCTTCAATTTTAAACCAATCTAACCAAGGAGAATGGGGGCCATTTTCTAAAATATCATGAAAATAGAAAAACCCGCGACTGGCATGGTTAAATACCCCATCTAAAACGACTTTAATATTACGCTTGTGTGCTGCTTTTAACAGTTCTTCAAAAGCAGGATTACCCCCTAAAATTGGGTCGATTTGATAATAATCATGGGTATGATAACGGTGATTAGAAGCAGATTGAAAAATCGGGGTAAAATAAATGGCATTAATTCCCAAATCTTGGAGATAATCTAATTGTTCAATCACCCCCCATAAATTGCCCCCTTTATAGCCTTGTAGCGAAGGCGGAAGATCCCATTGTTCCCAGCGATCAGATTTTAATAATTTTTTACGGGGAATTGCCGCTTGAGCAAAGCGATCGGGAAAAATTTGATAAAATACAGCGTGCTTGACCCAATCAGGGGTTTTTACCATCATTGACCTCCTATTCTAGAACACATCAGAAATACGTTAAAAGTCCAAATCGAAATTTACCTCTTGCTGAAGAGGGAAATTGTCCATTATTTAAAATGTCCATTATTTAATAAAATAAACCAAGGGCCTAGTTGGCTGTATTGTTACTAAGGTTACAACAGAATCATCCTAACCTAACCCTAACCTAAACTTAAGACAGGTTTTTCATTTTCCCCCTTGTCAAGAATGCCTTACAATCGGACACTGGACTTGGAATGTTTTGTTTATTGGCAGTCGAGAGGTAATCGTTGTGAAAAGAGTTTTATCTATTATTCTCGGTGGGGGCGCTGGAACACGCCTGTATCCCTTAACAAAAGTACGGGCTAAACCGGCGGTTCCCATTGCCGGGAAATATCGGTTAATTGATATCCCCATTAGTAACTGCATTAACTCCGAAATTCTCAAAATCTACGTTTTAACTCAATTTAACTCCGCCTCCTTAAACCGTCATATTGCCCGTGCTTATAACTTCGCTGGGTTTACCGACGGGTTTACCGAAGTTCTCGCCGCCCAACAAACCGCCCTTAACCCCAACTGGTTCCAAGGGACAGCCGATGCGGTGCGACAGTATCTATGGCTGTTCAAAGAGTGGGACGTTGACCACTACCTGATTTTATCCGGTGACCACCTCTATCGCATGGATTATCGGGAGTTTATTCAGCGCCATATTGATACCAATGCTGATATTACCCTTTCGGTTTTACCCATTGATGAAAAACGCGCTTCTGATTTTGGTTTAATGAAACTGGATGATTCAGGACGAATTATTAGTTTTAGTGAAAAACCGAAAGGAGAAGCCCTCCAGAAAATGAAAGTGGATACCTCCATGTTGGGGTTATCGCCTGAACAAGCTAAAGAAAATCCTTATATTGCTTCAATGGGGATTTATGTCTTTAACAAAGACGTTTTGATTAAGCTTTTAGAACAAAATCCTCAAGAAACCGATTTTGGAAAAGAAGTGCTTCCCAATGCTTCGGCAGATCATAATGTTCAAGCTTATTTATTTAAAGGCTATTGGGAAGATATTGGAACCATTGAAGCGTTCTATGATGCCAATATTGCACTGACCCGACAGCCCCAACCTGCCTTTAGTTTCTATGATGAAACAGCGCCCATCTACACCCGTTCTCGTTATTTACCCCCCACTAAAGCGTTAGATTGTCATATCACAGAATCGATTATTGCAGAAGGCTGTATTCTCAAAGAATGCCGCATTGATCATTCGGTTTTAGGCTTACGCTCTCGTGTTGAAGCGGGTTGTGTGATTGAAGATACGTTACTGATGGGGTCAGATATTTATCAACCTTTTTCAGAACGGGAATCCGGCTTACAAGAAGGGCTGGTTCCGTTAGGAATTGGGGCAAATACCTTAATCCGTCGTGCCATTGTTGATAAAAATGCCCGCATCGGTCGCAATGTCAAAATTATCAACAAAGATAATATTGAAGAAGCGGAAAAAGAAGAGTTAGGCTTTTATATCCGCAGTGGAATTGTGGTGGTGATTAAAAATGCCATGATTCCTGATGGAACGGTGATTTAATTTGGATATTTCAGGGTTCAAAGTTCAACATTCTGAACTTTGAATCCATGTTTTTTGGACATGACACAACTGATTTTATTAATAGGACTTCCTGGCAGTGGGAAGTCCTTTCTCGCCCAAACAATTCTGAATTATCATCCCCAATATCAGTTAGTTTCTACGGATCAGATTCGATCACAATTATTTGGAGATGAAGCCATTCAAGGCTCTTGGTTAAAAATTTGGGTTCAAATTCAAGTTCAGTTTCAACAAGCCATTTTACAGACTCCAGTGGTAGTTTATGATGCCACAAATGCCCAACGTTGTCACCGCCGAGAGGTGATTCGATTGGCTCAACAAATAGGTTTTTTCCCGATTACTGGACTCTGGGTAAATACTTCGTTAGAAGTCTGTTTAAGTAGAAATCAAATGCGATCGCGTCACGTTCCCGAAGAAATCATCGTTAAAATGCACCGCCAACTCACAGGCGCTCCCCCCTCACTTTCCGATGGATTTGATAGTTTAATTGTTATGAATTAAGAATAGGGAACAGGGAATAGGCAATAGGCAATAGGCAATAGGCAATAGGCAAGAAGCACTGACAACTGATAATGTGTCCGACTGGGTACGGCCGAAGTACGGGCGAAGCATACGTCCGGTAAGTTATCGGTTTTTATCATAAATTTCTGCCCGCTCATATCCCGCCCCTACAAATCTGGTGACTGGTGACTGTGATTGTTCGGAAATTGCGATCGCAATTTCAGCAAGAACCGAACCAAACAACCGTTTTGGCGTTGCTACTTTAAGATAAGGAATACTAGCTTATATAAAAATTGGTAGGGATAACCGTATTGAGGAGAGGGGAAGAATGCCTGCAACTGACTATAGAGACTATTATGCAATTTTAGGGTTAAACAAAACGGCAAACGCCGACGATATTAAAAAAGCCTACCGCAAA
>JBMDYE010000427.1:0-4099 GCA_048595135.1 Planktothrix sp.
CCCAGATTTCACCGTCATCGGTTGGACGAACTTCGCCATACAGGAATAACTCTATTGCATCATAAAATTGCCAATAGTCAAGATCTTTAAAGGGGGTATTGTGATCAATTAACTCTAACGCATCTTTTAAACTATCGATCACTTGACTATAATATTCTTCTTCAAATAAACCATAATTTCCACCGATATAATGCTGTTGAAACTGCTCTGCTAGAGCTTTAATTTCTACGCCTACTTCCTGCTTAAGTTGTTGTTTTATTTCCCATAAAATATAACAGTACATTGCGACAATATCTGTTGACTGAAAGCGAACCTGTTGGCGGGGTAAGTCTATCGAGTCAATATAAGCAGCACCATTGGGTAAAAAAACAGCACGATGTAAAAATTTATGAATTTGGCTATGATCAAAGCGGTCTGACCTACCCAGTCGATAAACTAAACTTAAAATCTTGGGTTCATCATGTGCTTTTAATATCCCACTAATCATATCGAGTTTAGAATAAAAAATATTTTCATCTAACTCGTCATCTTTGTTAATATCTGCACCTTGATGGATTTTGACTATACCATCTCGGTCAGATGCAGTCATGTTATTATTTTCTTCTAAATACCCTTTTTCTATACAAATGTTCTTAAATTTGTCAAAGACTTTATAAAGTAGAAAAAATAAATCTCGCTTTGTATTAAAAGTAAAGCTTTGAAGTTCTTCTGGTTTATTAGGAAATCCTTTCGGTAGACAAAAACGAATCTTGGAGTTACGCCGTTCTAGTCCAACAAAAGAATATTTTTCATTGACAACCAGTTCAAGTGCATTAAAGTTAATCATTGGTATTTTTATAGAAATTATCAAAACCTAATTTATTCTGTTTGCTTTTCATTCAAATAAAGCAAAAACTGTGATGTATATTGAACAAAATCATCATAAGTAACTAACTTAATTTCTTTTCCTACGGCTTTTGAAACAATTTCTTCTAAAGGTTTTTTGTCTCTATCAAAAACACTATCCCAAAGATAGAACATTAATTTATATTTAACTTTTTCCAAAGATATTTGTGCTTTTTCATCAGGTTTTATAAACCAAAATCCAATTTGTTTATCTTCAATTTTTTTAATAGTTTTATAACTTGATTTAATAAATTCATTAATATTGTTTATAATTTCTAACCAATTTAATTCTTCAACTATCTCTTGTTCCGTATCAGGGTCACAACCCACAGTGATATGTAATCTAACTATTTTACCATTAACAAGAAATTCTGGATTTGTAACCAAGTCCGTCATGTTAAGTATGGAAGTTACTACTTTTGCCTAGTTAAATATTGGAATATATTCCCAATCCCAACGCCTTTTAAATGCACTATCAAGATAATAAATTGACTCGTCGGACGTATTAATTGTTGCTAAAATTGATAAATTGTTAGGAATACTAATTTTGTTTTGTTTGAGAAGCCCTAAAGCTCTTAACCCGTTTTGGTTAGATTGAGCTTTTAAATCATTTTCTAGGTTTTTGCAAAAATTGTCAAATCGATTTCCATCAACTTGAATTAAACCATTAGTTTGTACATCGGGTTTATATTCCATTGAATTTAATAGTCCTATTAACTCCATTTCAGAAACATCAACCTCATAACTAGACCAATGATCGCTTTCTCGATCTAACAATTGAAAAACTGTTCCAAAAATAGCAGCAGCATTCCCTCGATTAAGTTCATCAATCACTAATAAGTAATGTTCATTATTTCCCTCTATTAACCCTCGGTAAGCCATCCCCAAGACTTTTAAAAAATGTCCTGGGTAGAATTTATAAATTACGTTAGTTCCCTGAGTTAGAGGTAACAGTTTACCCATGAAGTCGCCATAGGTATACTCAGGATGAAATACTGTTTTGACTGTATTTTTGAGAATTTTGCTATCTGAATCAAAAGTTATGTTTAGCTTTTGTTCAGCAATTTCGCGAATCTTGTAGCTTTTACCTGTACCTGGACAGCCAAACAGAATTTTTTGGATGGGTTTAATATTGTCGGTCATACTGGAGCAAAATTTGCTGGTGGAGGTTAATTTTATGCTGGTTTGATTCAGTTTATTATATCGTATGAGAGCGATCGCGCTAAAGCATTACTACAGACAAGCTGCGCTGAGTTCATCCCGTCAGACTATAGCACTACAACAAGCAGCGCTGAAGCGCAACTACGAACTTTCTTTGATCCAAGTTCTAAATTTTTTGAAGGTTGCGTTTCGTCCTGATGTTTGAATTTGTTCTAAATATTGAGGAATGATCTCGGTTAAGGGTAAATTCGGAAAAGTAGGACTAAATTGGGTTTCTAAATATTGTTGGTTTTGTAGAATATAGATTGTTAAAATCCCATTTTCAAATCGCCACAGTTCAGGCACGCCTAATGCAGCATAAATATTCGGATGAGTCCGGGAAGTGACATCAATTTCTAAGGCTAAATCAGGAGGCGGATCAACCGCTAAGTCTAATCGTTTTTTATTTCTGACTAACGCTTCATTTTTAATATAAAAACAGTTATCCGGTTCTATTCCCCTGAGCATTTGTTCGTTTTTAAAGGTTGTAGAACCTAACGAAATAAAGTCTAGATCGAGTTCTTCCAGTAACGCTTTAATTAAATCACTAACGAGTTCTTTGCTTTGTTCATGTTCCGGTAAGGGAGTCATAATTTCCAAGAGTCCGTTATGATAAGCAATTCGGGAAGAACGATGTTCTCCTAATTCTTCTAATATCGTTTCAAATTCCTGCCAAGTAATCGAATTAAAGATCACCCGTTGTCCTGGGGGAACGGTGATCCGATTCAGTTCTAATCGCATTTTTAAACGTCCGATAATCATCAGGACAGTTAACCTTAACTGTAGTTTAAATTTTAGAAGAAATTCTGAGTTTCCTTGCCCTTAAACAGCCGATATCTGATTTTGATTCGCGATCGCACCCCTTTTATGGCAATCTATTAAGTAATAGGAGACACCATTTTTGCTCAATTTTTGCCAGAATTTACCATTCAACCATGCAAACTCTGCCTGTTATCACTCAACCTGCATCCGGTCAAACCTCGGTGGATACGATGATTCACCGCCGCAAAACCCGTCCTGTCCCCGTTGGAAACGTAACAGTCGGGGGAGGTCATCCGGTCGTTGTTCAGTCAATGATCAATGAAGACACAATGGATATTGACAATGCGGTGGCTGCGGTGCGCCGTCTGCATGAAATTGGCTGTGAAATTGTGCGGGTGACGGTTCCGAGTATTGCTCATGCGATCGCGGTTGGAGAAATTAAGAAAAAACTCGCCGCCACCTATCAACCTGTTCCCATTGTGGCAGATGTTCACCACAACGGCATGAAAATTGCCTTAGAAGTGGCGAAATATGTGGATAAAGTGCGAATTAATCCAGGGTTATATGTATTTGAAAAACCCAAAGCAGATCGCACCGAATATACCCAAGCGGAATTTGATGAAATTGGCGATAAAATTAGAGAAACCTTAGCACCGTTAGTGATTTCTCTCCGTGATCAAGGGAAATCAATGCGAATTGGGGTAAATCATGGTTCCTTAGCAGAACGGATGTTATTTACCTATGGCGATACCCCAGAAGGAATGGTAGAGTCAGCGTTAGAATTTATTAGAATTTGTGAATCTTTAGATTTTCAAAATATTGTCATTTCCCTGAAAGCATCCCGCGTTCCAGTCATGGTAGCGGCGAACCGCTTAATGGTAAAACGGATGGATGAGTTAGGAATGGATTATCCGTTACACCTGGGAGTAACAGAAGCCGGAGACGGAGAATATGGCCGGATTAAATCAACCGCCGGAATTGGAACCCTCTTAGCCGAAGGAATTGGCGATACCATTCGCGTGTCCTTAACCGAAGCACCCGAAAAAGAAATTCCGGTTTGCTACAGTATTCTGCAAGCGCTGGGACTGCGGAAAACAATGGTGGAATATGTGGCTTGTCCCTCCTGCGGTCGAACCTTATTCAACTTAGAAGAAGTGTTGCACAAAGTCCGAGAAGCCACCAAACACCTAACCGGATTAGATATTGCGGTGATGGGATGTATTGTTAATGGCCCCGGAGAAATGGCCGATGC
>JBMDYE010000428.1:0-8415 GCA_048595135.1 Planktothrix sp.
TCCTGATTGTAAAGTTTTGTAAAAAAATGAGAGAATGTTTGATACCATCTTAATAAAGTTTAAGCTTCAGACTGGGTATTCATGACGTTATTAATTGTCGGTGCTACAGGCACTCTGGGGAGACAGGTGGCGCGCCGCGCCCTTGATGAAGGTTACACCGTTCGTTGTTTAGCCCGCAGTTACCGCAAAGCTGCATTCTTAAAAGAATGGGGGGCGGAACTGGTTCCGGGCGACCTCTGTGAACCGGAAACCTTAACTGCTGCCTTAGAAGGGGTAACGGCCGTGATTGATGCGGCAACGGCTCGTCCTACGGATTCTTTAAGCATTAAAGAGGTAGACTGGAACGGAAAAGTTGCTCTCATTCAAGCCGCTGTCGCCGCAGGGGTAGAACGGTTTATCTTTTTTTCCTTCCTCGATGCCGAAAAATATCCGCAGGTTCCCCTGTTAGAAATTAAACGCTGTACAGAATTGTTTTTGGCGGAATCCGGTTTAAATTATACGATTTTGCGTCCTTGCGGTTTCTTTCAAGGGTTAATTGGTCAATATGCCATTCCCATTTTAGATAAACAAACCGTTTGGGTTCCTGGGACAAGTTCTCCCGTCGCTTATATGGACACCCAAGACATTGCTAAATTTGCGGTCAAGGCGTTATCGGTTCCTGAAACAGAAAAACGAAGTTTTCCGGTGGTGGGTTCCAAAGCTTGGACAGCCGAAGAGATTATTCGCCTGTGTGAACGATTATCGGGTCAACAAGCTAAAGTCACCCGCACCCCCAACGAGGTACTACGTTTATTCCGTCAAATCACCCGTTGGTTCCAATGGACACTGAATATTTCTGAACGGTTAGCATTTGCTGAGGTGTTAGCCAATGGTCAACCGTTGCAAGCGTCAATGGAAGAAACCTATCAAACCTTTGGGATTGACCCTTCAGAGATCACGACATTAGACTCCTATCTGCAAGAGTATTTTAGTCGCATTCTGAAGAAACTCAAAGAATTAGAATACGAACAGGAAAAGCAAAAGAAACGCAAACAAAAAAGTAATCCATTCCGACCGCTCTAGTACAAGCGGTTAATCCCCAGACAAGGTATACTTTCAGAATCCGATCAGGCGTTGTTGCTCTAGAATTGAGATCAAAATCTCTATTCTAAAGCAGACTGGTCTAGAACAGGCTTGATCAGCGTCTTTAAGATACGTTCTTAAACCTGTGATAGGATAAAAAAATAAAAAACGGCACGATTCCTCCCGTTAGGGTGAATAAAAATAAAGCAATTCTACTCGTTAAAAGTTGGGTTTGCACCCTGTAGAATTGCCATTTTATTTTTTGACAAACTGGGGGAAGGCTTATGATTTCACGGCTAATTTTTAAATTCAATTTAGATTTATTCGCGTGCAAAAAGTAGGGATTATTTACAATGATGCTAAACCCGCAGCTTGTCGTGTTGCTGCTGAATTAAAAGACAAGCTAACAACCAATGGCTGTGAGGTTCATACCGCACCCGGAACAAGAGGCATTTTAGGGTATTCGACGCCTGAACGTCCTCTCCCTCGTATCCCCATTGACCAGTTGGCGCCTCCCAACTTTGATAATGACATGAAGTTTGCGATCGTTTTGGGGGGAGATGGGACGGTGTTATCGGCGTCTCGTCAGTTGGCGCCAAAAGGCATTCCCATGTTGACCGTTAATACAGGTCACATGGGATTTTTGACAGAAACGTTTATTAATAATCTTCCCCTCGCCTTAGAAAAAGTTCTTGAAGGCGACTACTTGGTGGAAAATCGCACCATGCTTTCTGTAGAAGTGGGTTATAAAAATCAAGTGTTATGGGAAGCCCTCTGTTTAAACGAAATGGTCTTACATCGGGAACCGATGACCTGTATGTGCCATTTTGAAATTAAAATTGGTCGTCATGCACCCGTTGATATTGCGGCGGATGGGGTGATTATTTCTACTCCTACAGGTTCAACGGCTTATTGTTTGTCAGCCGGAGGTGCGGTGGTGACACCGGGGGTGGAAGTGTTCCAACTGTTGCCCATCTGTCCCCATTCTCTGGCATCACGAGCGCTGATTTATAGCGACAGTGAACCCGTGATTATTGATCCGGCGAGTCCTAATCAATTAGTGATGGTGGTAGATGGGAATGGCGGCTGTTATGTGTTACCGGAATATCAAGTGAAAGTTCAGAAAGCGGCTGTCCAAGCGAAATTTATCCGGTTACAACTCCCTGAATTTTTCCAAGTCCTCCGCGAAAAATTAGGCTGGGGACTTCCCCACATTGCCAAACCGACCTCGGTAGAACTCCCTTAAATCAGTAATCAGTAATCAGTAATCAGTAATCAGTAATCAGTAATCAGTAATCAGTAATCAGTAATCAGTAATCAGTAATTAGTTAGAAGTTGTTCTGCCTTCTTCCTCCAGCAAAGCTGCCTTCTTATAAGTGGTGACTGGTGACTGATGACTGGTGACTGATATGAGGCTTTTGTGATCAAGGAATGGAACAATGTCAAAATGGGGTGTGTAGAGAAATTTAGGGACTATTTGAAATCGTGGTTTTTAAGATTGGTTTATTAGGCTTGGGAACAGTCGGGACAGGAACCGTTGAGATTTTACAGAATCCTGAAGGACGTCATCCGTTATTATCCGAGGTGAGTTTACATCGGGTGGGAGTGCGATCGCGCTCTAAACCCCGTCAAGTCAGCTTACCGGAATATGTATTAACAACGGATTTAGAAGAAATTGTCATCGATCCGGCGATTGATATTGTCGTTGAATTAATGGGCGGTTTAGAACCCGCGCGATCGCTGATTCTCACCGCCATTGAAAATGGTAAACACGTGGTTACTGCCAATAAAGCCGTGATTTCCCGATATGGAAGTGAAATTTTTGATGCGGCGAATGAAAAAGGCGTTTATGTGTTCTTTGAAGCCGCGGTGGGGGGAGGCATTCCCGTCATTCAACCTTTAAAACAATCGTTAGGGGCAAATCGGGTTCAAAGCGTTACCGGAATTGTCAATGGAACCACGAACTATATCTTAACGCGGATGCAGTTGGAAGGGGCGGATTTTGCCGAGGTCTTAGCCGACGCCCAACGGTTAGGGTATGCGGAAGCTGATCCAACGGCGGATGTGGATGGGTTGGATGCGGCGGATAAAATTGCCATTCTCGCCTCCATCGCCTTTGGGGGACGAATTAAATTAGAGCAAGTCCATTGTGAAGGGATTAGAAAAGTTACCGCAACGGATATTACTTATGCTGAGAAATTAGGATTTGTCATTAAGTTATTAGCCATTGCTAAACGGGATGCTCATGCGACCCCTGAAAATGATTTATTATCGGTGCGAGTGCATCCTACATTAGTACCTAAAGCCCATCCTTTAGCCAGTATTAATGATGTTTACAATGCTATTTTAGTAGAAGGAGAACCCATCGGACAGGTGATGTTTTTTGGACGAGGTGCGGGGGCTGGCCCCACCGCCAGTGCCGTTGTTTCTGATATTTTAAATATTGTCGCGGTTCTGCAAATGCAAGAAGCAGAAATTGTTAATCCAGTGGTTAAGCATGAACTGATCAGTTGTACCCATCAACATTACTGTAAAATTGCACCCATTAACGATTTACAAACTCGGTTTTATGCTCGGTTCCTAACGAAAGATACCCCAGGGGTGATTGGAAAATTAGGCACTTGTTTTGGGGAACATCACGTCAGTTTAGAGTCCGTTGTTCAAACGGGATTTCATGAGGATTTAGCTGAGATTGTGGTGGTCACCCATGATGTGAAAGAGGGAAATTTCCGACAAGCTTTGAACGAGATTCAAAGTTTGGATGAAATTGACAGTATCCCCAGTATTTTACGGGTAATCTAATGTAGGATGGGCTATGCCCATCTTCCCCCCACCATTAATTAACCCATTTATTAATCAATTATTGTAGGATGGGCTATGCCCATCTTCCCCCCTCTCATTAATCAACCTATTTATTAATAAAAAAATGGTGGGCATAGCCCACCCTACAGTTAACCTATTTATTCATAAAAAAATGGTGGGCATAGCCCACCCTACAATTATTTGGTGATAAAATGTACCCAAAAATCGCCATCGGGCATACAAACTCGACGAATTAAATTATAGGAATATCGTAAATACGCCCCACTTAAATCCGTCCGATATCCCGTTGAGAACCATTCGCCATAGGGGTCATGAACGAGTAATCCTTTTTCATCGAAACCGACAACGGGCATAATATGACCAAAGGCGGTAAAATAACCGTGAATAACCGCAGGTTTCCCCTCAGCAATCCAGTCTTGCAGTTCCTCTAAGGTTCCCCGTTCGGTAAAATAATCTTTTGCCCCATAATCTCTAACAATTTTAGCTAAATCATAAGGACTCCAACGACTGTAACCTCGGTCAATGGCATATTCATATAATTCATCTTCAAATTGACCGTAACTTTTCCTGCGGGGAATTCCTAAGTATTGTAAGCACATTGCCATTGAGGTGACATTACAAGAACCCGTCGGATTATAATAATTATCCGTTTGCGGTTTATAGGGGAAATTTTGCAGTTTAAAACTCTTAGGACGGGGTTTAGGATAAACTAAATTCTTGCCTTGGTGAATTTCTGCGTGATCTTCAAACACATACCAAACCGACTCGTCGCCAAAGATATTCTCGCGAAAGGCAACTCTAATATGACCCCGTAGGGGTTCGTAAGCAAGGAGTTTAAATTCTTGACCCGCCTTGATGCCTTGTTTTTCTGAATCACTCAGTTGACTAGACGCAACAGGTCTTCGTTTTAATATGGTTTCCTTGATAATCTTGAGAACCAGAACATCGGTTGGGATTTCTTCCTGCTTGGTTTCAATTAAACTTTTAGCGGTTTTAGTGCCTAAAAAACCCGGTTCTCCACAATCCATTAAGGTTTGAAACCGATGTAGGGCTGCGGTAGATTTAGGGCCAAATTTACCATCAGCAGGTGGATCAAGTAAGGTTAAATTAATGAGAATAACTTGAATTTGACGGGTTAATTCTTCATCCTCTGCAATCGCTTTTACATCATAGCGCTTGTCGGTTCCTAAAAAGTCTTGTAATTTCATATTCAGTAATCGCTGCTGTCAAAAGTAAACGGGAGAATCATAGGACTTAGTTAGAAACCAGTTTTCTCAATAAAAAATCAGGATTAATCCATAAAATTTGAACAAGAAACTGGGTTTCTATTGATTTTTTGCGTCAGCCCTAAATCAATTAACAATAATACCAATGAATCAGGATAGTTTCAGAGCAACTTCACCATTTCAGGATGTTTTTTTTAGTCCACAATTCAAAGGTTATTCATTCCGTACCTTACCATAACTGGATGACCTTGGAATAAAATTAACAATTCTCAAAGCACATCCTGATCAGCAGAACAGAACCGTTAATTTTAGGGGGATTTAGACCGAGAGGGGATGAGCAATCAGGGGTGATAGCAAACAGGGTAATTAATCATCACCTTGATCGATGTTATGATCCTTCGTTACCCCTTAAGATTAATCGGGATAGTTTAACGAATCATGAAGTTATTGATTGAGTTTCATACTTTGAATTTGCTGTTCGGGAACACCCCACCCTTTCAACAAGGTATACGCAATAATTTGATGACCTGCAATATTCGGGTGAATTCCATCTCTTGTTAATAAGTTTTGTGCTTGTCCCCCATATCGTTGATAAGTTGTAATTACGTGACGAAACGCAACATTTAAGTCAATATATTGACATCGATATTGGTTACTCACCTCTCGCATTATGCTAATATATTCCGCTAGACGTTGATTTTCTTGACTGCTCAGATTTTCATAAATTAAGGTAGGAGATAACAACACCACTGCAATTCCACGAGCTTGTGTTGCTTGTACCATTGCTGCTAAATTTTGGCGGTATTCTTGGGGAGAAGGTAGATTAGGTCTAGCCTGGGTTGGGGTTTGAAAACTTTGTAAAACATCATTAATCCCGACATTAATAATGACTAAATCCGGCTTTTTATCTAAAACATCCCGTTGAAATCGTTCAGAAAGTTGGGCTGAGGTATTTCCTGAAACTCCTGAACTGATCATTTCGAGTTTCTGTTGAGGATATAAAGTATTCAAATAACGTTGCAATAACCAAACATATCCCCCATATTGTCCGCCGCCTTGAGTAATGCTATCCCCGACAAATACAATTCGATTTTTTCCTTGTAATGCTTCGGGAGGGGGTGGAATGGTGGGTTGAGGTTGGGGTGTGGGCGATTTGATAGGATTCGGTTGGGGTGTTGGTTTAGCGGCATTTTGGGGGAATGCTGGTTTTATCTGTAACCCGATTTGTGAAGAAGAAATCACTAAAGCACTGCTTCCCAAAGCAATTAATAGTTGCTGTAAGAGGTTTTGACTTGGTTTCATTGGGGCTCACCATGAGGGAGTAAAGCTTAGAACTTTACTGTTGCAAGAAAATTAGCAAGATTGTATCAGAATTGAGGGCGTGCTAACTTAGACTTATGCGATCGCTTCATTCAAATCAACTATGTTAAACTCAGGACAAATCCTCCAAAAACGTTACCAACTGCAACGTCAATTCGGACGCACGGCGGCGGGACGACAAACCTGGTTAGCAACAGACCAACAAACCCAAGAACAAGTGATTGTCAAGTTGTTAGCGTTTAGTCCCCAAATGGCTTGGGAAGAATTAAAGCTTTTTGAACGGGAAGCGCAAATTTTACAAGCGTTAAATCATCCGCGAATTCCCAAATATAGAGATTATTTCTCCCTAGAACAAAATGAAGGAGGCGGTTTACCTTGGTTTGGGTTAGTACAGGATTATATTCCGGGGTTATCGCTACAGGATTTATTAGATCAAGGACAACGCTTTACAGAAGCACAAATTAAAAAGATCGCTGCACAAATTCTGAAAATTTTAGTTTATTTACATGAATTGAGTCCACCTGTTTTACATCGAGATATTAAACCGAGTAACTTAATTTTAACGGAAAAAAATCATGTTTATTTAGTCGATTTTGGAGCCGTCCAAGCCCAAGCTGCGGTTACGGGAGTTACGTTTACGGTGGTGGGAACCAGTGGTTATGCACCGTTAGAACAATTTTGGGGAAGACCCGTCGCTGCTTCTGATTTATATGCGTTAGGAGCGACTTTAATTCACTTATTAACCAGTATTCCGCCTGCGGATTTACCGCAAAGAGAATCTCGAATTTACTTTTCAGATCGAGTGAGTGTCAATCCTAATCTAGTTTTTTGGATTGAACAAATGACGGAAATTTCTTTAGATAAACGCTTAAAAACCGCTAGAGAAGCGTTAGAACTGCTCAAATCAGGAAAACGCCGTCCTCCTAATTCGTTATCTGTTTCTTCTCAACAATCTTTGACTAAAAGACTGATCAAACCTTACTATAGTTCAATCCAAGTGCAGCGTTTAGACAATCAATTAAAAATTTATTTACCACCCCAAGGATTAAGAAGAATCTTTAATTTTAATATTGGCTGTATTCCTGTATTGGTTGCTTATTTTTGGATTAGTTTTACAGTAACGTTGTTCGCCAGTTATCCACTGCTATTAAAGTTGAGTTTCTTAGCTCTGATTGTTTATTGTATAGGTTGGTTACTCTTTATGATGTGTGAAAAGACAAATGTAGAACTTGACCATAAACAGTTTAAAATTATTCGCAAATCTTGGGGGATTCAATCCGGTTTACAATCGGGTTATCTCGGTGATATTATTGGGGTCTTTATGGTGAAAAACCAATCTCAATATGAAATTGTTCTCCGCACCACTTCCCAAACCTACTGTTTAGGTCAAGTTTACGGAGCCGAAGAATGCGCCTGGTTAACGCAGGAAGTTCAAGATTGGCTTCATCCTCATTAATTTAGAGGTCTAAAGTATGGTCTAGTAGTTGAAAAGGGTTAAATATTCCACCCATTTTTCACCACCATTAGACCAAACTTAAAAAGCTAAAATGGCTAGAACCCTTATGAACGGAGAGAGAGGGATTTGAACCCTCGGTACGGACTTTCGAACCGTACAGCAGATTAGCAATCTGCCGCTTTCAACCACTCAGCCACCTCTCCAGGACTGACAATTTTATATAGTAACAGATGATTCCTCAGTCGTCTAGGGGTTTGTCCTGAAATTTCCATAAATTTTTCAGTTGAAGTCCCAAAAGTCCATCCGATAGGGCAAACCAAAGTGTATTATTCACCTAAAACCCTTGTAATATTGCCGACGCCAAGGCTGCCCCATGAACAAAGAAGAACTTTTAGAACGTTACCAACAAGGAGAGCGCAATTTTGCCTATGTCAATTTAAGTGGGGCAAATTTGAGCGGTGCGAATTTGCAAGATATTGACCTCACCGGTGCGAACTTAACGGGTGCTAACTTGAGTTGGGCGGTGGT
>JBMDYE010000429.1:0-2369 GCA_048595135.1 Planktothrix sp.
GTCATTTCAACGGCTGTAATTCGGGCAGTAATTTGATTAGTTGATAAGGAAGATTTAGCTGGAAAATCTGCTGTGTAGGCACTCATCTGCATCAAATCAGGACGGACAGAACAAGCCGCCAAAGAACCAACAGGCGTTCCAAATCCTCGACTATAAATTATTCCTAATCCTTCGACTTCTAATTGAATTAGATCCAAAGTTTCGTCTTTAACAACATTCAATACCTTTCCGGTAAAGATGTTATTGTCGCCCATAAATTTAGCGACAAATTGAGAGCCCGGACGATCAAATAATTGATCCGGTGTGGCAATTTGATCGACTTTTCCGTGCGTCATCACCACCACTTGATCGGATAACGAAAAAGCTTCCTCAACGTGGTGAGTGACTTGAATAAATGTCATCCCAAATTGTTTTTGAATTTTGCGAAGTTCCGTTCGCATCCGTACCCGCAAGTTTTCATCTAAGGCACTGAGGGGTTCATCTAACATCAACACTTGCGGACGGGTGACTAAGGCTCTAGATAAAGCAATGCGTTGTTGCTGTCCACCACTGAGTTGAGCGGGTTTGCGATCGGCTGTATGGCTGAGTCCAACCATTTCTAAGATTTCACCCACCCGCACCCGTCGTTCTGCGGGGGGAATATTCCGCATTTTTAAGCCAAATTCGACGTTTTCCCAGATGGTTTTATGGGGAAACAAGGCATAACTTTGGAACATCATCGAGGTGTTGCGTTTAGCCGCAGGAAGATCGTTCACGCGCTTATCCCCAATTAAAATATCCCCACTGGTGATTTCTTCATGTCCGGCAATCATTCTCAACAACGTTGTTTTCCCGCAACCGCTTGGCCCTAGCAAACAACAGTATTGTCCCGCCGGAATATCGAAGGTGATATGTTCCACTGCCGTTACAACCCCGTATTTTTTAGTCACTGAGCGTAACGACACCCCCGCCGCCGCTTCGGCTAAGGCACTTTGAATGGTTAAGGGCTGTTGAGCCGTTTTCATGGCTGTTTGGGTTTGTTTTTCTGTTCCGATTGTCATAGTTTTTCCTTACAGAAAAGTCTGAATGTGGATAACATCCGGCAAGATTAAGTTTGTAGGGGCTGATGTGGAATTGAATTTCTGAGTGCGATTCCGTCAAACCCAATTTGTTCGCCCCAATCCGAAAACGTACACAGTGGTCTATCGTCAACGTCGCAATTCTAACTTTGGGTATGGAAGTATTTGTAAAGGCTATGAAATACCTCTGCTGATAGTTGTGATACAAATTTTTAACAGGGTACAATCTCAAAAAAAGATTGTATACAAAAGTTGTACACAGAATTTGAGGATAAAAATGTATTGTTGGCTACATCCTCGAAATTAAAGTTTGATTTGTTGCCACTCGACCGAAATTCACAATAGATTGATGTCTGCATCTATCAAAAGTTATAAATATTGATGCTGATCCGATTGTGGCAACTCCCAGATACGATTGAAATAGAAGCTTAGAGTGATACCGCTCTGATCGCCTAACGATTCCTTAATTTGTCCAACTCTGTAGAAAGGCTTGCTCAACGATTATGCAAACTGCTCGGCAACTCAGACAATCACAGGTGAAACCGAAACCAACGGAGGAGTTTATCTACACCGAGCTTTATCAGACGATTTTGGAACGTCGTTTGCCTCCAGAAACGAAATTAGGCGAAAATTTACTCGCAGAGCATTATGGCGTCAGCCGCACCATTATTCGTCAGGTTTTAATGCGGTTATCTCACGATCGCTTAATCAAACTCGAACCCAATCGAGGCGCTTTTGTTGCGAGTCTTTCACGAGCCGAAGCGAAACAAATTTATGAAGCTTGGCGGTTAACGGAAGCGGCAATTGTTCGGGATGTTACCCAAAATATTACTAAAAAACAAATCGCTGCCTTGCGACAATTGGTTGCAGAAGAACGCCTTGCTTGTGAACAACAGGATTTACCTCGACTGACGCGATTATCGGCTCAATTTCATATTCAATTAGCGGATTTATGCACGAATAAATATTTAGGTCGGTTTCTGAAAGAGTTAGTGCCATTAACGTCTCTGGCGTTTTTCTATGAAGTACAAAATATGCCAATTTGCACTAAAGATGAACATAGCGAAATTTTAGATTATATTGCCTCTAGGGACACAGAATCTGCCGTTGCAGCCGCCATGCGTCATTTAGATGGTATTGAAGCGGGACTTAATGCTCGTGCATCCCTTAATCAAACTATTAGTTTGGTCGATATTTTAAAAGGCAGGAAATAGAATTAAGAATTAAGAATTAAGAATCGCGTAGCGTCCTGAGCGGAGCGAAGGATCTGAATTAAGAATTAAGAATTAAGAGAGAATAGGGAAGAAGTAT
>JBMDYE010000430.1:0-3027 GCA_048595135.1 Planktothrix sp.
GAGGCAGGAGGCAGGAAGGAAGAAGGAAGAAGGAAGAAGGAAGAAGGAAAAATAGTCTTTTTGTCCCCTTGTCTCCCCCTGCTCCCTTGCTCCCTCCGCTCCCCCACTTTCTTTACCTCCTGCCTCCTGCCTCCTGCCTCCTGCCTCCTCTCGACACCGGAATCATGGACGCCTCAACTGTAAGATAGGGAGAACTCGGATTACAATTCGGGACAATAGCGATTGAAGTAGGAGTGGTAGATTAATGTGTGGAATTGTGGGTTACATTGGGACTCAAGTTGCCAGTGATATTTTAATTGCAGGATTAGAAAAATTAGAATATCGAGGCTATGATTCGGCGGGTTTGGCAACGGTCTGGGAAGGTAACATCCATTCGGTTCGTGCCAAAGGCAAACTCTATAACCTGCGAGAAAAATTAGCCCATGTTGATATGCCCTCTACTATTGGCATCGGTCATACCCGGTGGGCAACTCATGGTAAACCGGAAGAACGCAATGCCCATCCCCACTTTGATAATCAAGGACGAATAGCCGTTGTTCAAAATGGAATTGTTGAAAATTATCGCGAATTACGGGAAGAATTAAAAGCCAAGGGACACGAGTTTAAATCTGAGACCGATACAGAAGTTATTCCCCATTTAATTGCAGATATTTTAGCCAATGAGGCTTCCAAATCTGATGCTAATTTACAATTTTTAGAGGCGGTTCGTAAAGCCGTTAATCGTTTAGAAGGGGCGTTTGCGGTGGCGGTATTATGTGCAGATTATCCGAATGAATTAATTGTTGCCCGTCAACAAGCACCGTTATCGATTGGTTTAGGTCAAGGGGAATTTTTCTGTGCCTCTGATACTCCCGCTTTAGTACCCCATACCCAAGCGGTTTTAAATTTAGAAAATGGAGAAATTGCTCGGTTAACTCATTTGGGAGTAGAAGTTTATAGTTTTGCAGGAGAACGCTTACATAAAGTTCCCAGGATTCTGAACTGGAGTCCAACTCTAGTTGAGAAACAAGTGTTTAAACACTTTATGTTAAAAGAAATCCATGAACAACCTGCTGTGGTTCGGGATTGTTTACAAGCTTATGTGGATTCCGAATGGGATGTTGAACCGGATCAAATTAATCAAAAAGTTGCTAAACAATTAAAAACTGAATATCGTCCATCTCCGATTCATTTAACCGTTCCTTCTGCTTGGTATCAGGATTTAGAACAAGTTCAAATTGTTGCCTGTGGAACCAGTTGGCACGCGAGTTTAGTGGGGAAATATTTATTAGAACAATTAGCAGGAATTCCTACAGCGGTTCAATATGCCTCAGAAGCCCGTTATGCACCGTCTCCCCTGCGACCTAATACCTTAACCATTGGGGTTACTCAGTCGGGAGAAACGGCAGATACTTTAGCCGCCTTAGCAATGGAACAGCAACGGCGAGTCAATGAGGGGGAAAAATATCAAGCGAAATTATTAGGAATTACCAATCGACCGGAAAGTTCTTTAGCTCAATTAGTTCCCCATATTATTGATACGAGAGCCGGAATCGAAATTGGGGTTGCTGCGACAAAAACCTTTACGGCTCAAGTGATTGCCTTCTATTTATTAGCGTTAGATATGGCTTGGCATCGGCAAACGTTACCGGAAGTTCGGTTACAAGAAATATTAACCGGATTACGACAACTTCCAACGCAAATGGAACGGTTATTACAAGATCAAGAAAAATACATTGAGGAGTTAGCCCATGATTTTAATGAAACCCAGGATTTCATCTTTTTGGGGCGGGGAATTAATTTCCCCATTGCCTTAGAAGGGGCGTTAAAATTAAAGGAAATTAGTTATATTCATGCCGAAGGATATCCCGCTGGAGAAATGAAACATGGGCCGATCGCTTTATTAGATGAAAAAGTGCCTGTGGTGGCGATCGCAATGCCGGGAATTGTGTATGAAAAGGTATTGTCTAATGCTCAAGAAGCAAAAGCACGGGATGCGCGATTAATTGGGGTGATGCCGAAGGAAGAACCGGAAGCCAAAGAACTGTTTAATGAAATTTTAGCAGTTCCCCTAGTTGATGAAATTTTATCCCCGATTTTAACCGTTATTCCCCTGCAATTATTAGCGTATTATATTGCAGCAAGACGGGGGTTAGATGTTGATCAACCTCGAAATTTAGCGAAGTCGGTTACGGTGGAATAAGACGCAGAATCAAGTCATTTGAGCCTGTAAAAAGACAATAAAGTTGTCCAATGAGGATGGAAATTTTACTAGCCCAGTTTTCCAGAGCTATAAGTTCTGGAGACGGGCTTGTATTAACCATTCAAAACTCTTTTCCCTCCTCATTCACCGCTGTATTTGCCAGGATGAATTGACGTAAAACCTTTGTACTTGGAATTATTTCTTCTCAAGTTTTTTCTGAATTGTGATTAAATAAAACAGCTTTATTAACGGGGAATTTAGCAAAGGTTTTAGAAGTATTGCAACAAGGATTAGCCCGTCAAGAATATCAAGATCTTGTGCAACAATTAGCTGAAGAATAGATAGAAAAAATGATCTCCTAATCCGTTTTATGCTCCTGGGCGATCGCCAAATTAATCTATAATAAATCATAAGCCACTTCTGGAAAAACCATGATCACTTCTACTGTTTCTTCCCTGGCAACGATTCCACCCTTAGAAAACGGCGACCAATTAACCCGTGTAGAATTTGAACGCCGCTATCAAGCGATGCCAAATTTGAAAAAAGCAGAATTAATTGAAGGAATCGTTTATATGGCAGCAGCGTTGCGATACAAAAGTCACGGAGAACCCCATGCTTATATTATGGGCTGGCTAGCAATCTACGAAGCTGCGACTCCTGGTGTTGGAATCGCTGATAATACCACTGTGCGCCTTGATGCCGATAACGAACCCCAACCCGATGCTTTATTAAGAATAGAACAAGGGGGACAATCAACGATTAGTGAGGATGATTATGTGCAAGGGGCACCAGAATTAATTGTAGAAATTGCGGCTTCGACTGCCTCAATCGATTTACATCAAAAA
>JBMDYE010000431.1:0-6821 GCA_048595135.1 Planktothrix sp.
AAACATTGCTTAACATTGTAAAGGGTCGCCAACCAGCAATAGTCCGGGGAAGTCGTAGCGGTACAATCCTTAATTAAGATACAATCATAGCCTAAAAAATTCGCATCTTGCAGAGTTGCCATCACGCATTGATCGGCATTAACTCCTGTAAATAATAACGTGGTTTTTCCTAAATTTTTTAAGATGCTATCAAGGGGCGTATCCCAAAACCCACTCATGCGATATTTATCTATAAAAATATCTTCTGGTTTTTGTTCTAATTCCGCGACCACCGCCGCCGCCCAACTTCCCGCCATCAAGACGGGGGCGTTATTTTTGGGTAACGGGTCGCCTAAGCCGATACCGTCCCCGGTTGGGTTATAAACGTGGCGCAATCCTGCACTAATATTGAGTAAATCGGGACGGTTTCCCCAGTTCACCCAAATTATCGGGATAGAAAGCGATCGCAAAATCGGTAATAATTGATTTAAAGGTTCAATCGGTTGACGGGCGGGAGTGACATCAACGCCGATATAAGCTAACCACCCGTCGGGATGGCAAAAATCATTTTGCATATCAATCACGAGAATTGCCGTTTTTGCTAAGTCCAAACGGAGGGTTTTCGTTTCAGTGGCGAGGAGAATGGGACGGGGTTCTAGGGGCGGACGGCTAATGTCAGCAACGGTTTCATTCACACCCCAAGCATTCGGTGCGACACCCAAGGAACGAAGATTAGAGAAAGTCATAGTGACAATTTAGCTAAAGTTTACCGAGATTTGAAGCAATGTTTTTCAGGGAGTTGCCATCAGGATAACATCTGTTCTCACAACTCCCAGCCAATTTGTCTGTGGTACTACAGTTGGGATGGACAATCAGAAAATCGTCACACGGTGAGATCACCAGTTCACAACATTCTTAGAGAATAAGAACCAATAGCGTTTGACTGTCCTCGCCCCCTGCCATTGGAAATGGTGGGGCTATTTTTTTTAATAAGAATAAAAATAATTTAATATTCTGCTGCTTGTAAAGGAATAACTGTTGTGTTATGCTTTCGCTTATGACTAACCGCACCTAGAGTTTTAAATGGTAGACTTCACTGTTGAGATTCGGACTTATAATCGTGCTTCTCAGTTAAAAAAGCTACTGGATCGGCTTCGCCACCAAATCAATACAGAAAACATTGCCTGGGAAGTGGTTATTGTTGATAATAATAGCACAGACAACACCGCCGAACTGATTCGGGAGTTCCAAGAAGTCTGGCCTCAAGCTTACCCACTTCGGTATTTTTTAGAAACGCAACAGGGTGCATCTTTAGCAAGAAAACGAGCCATCCAAGAAGCAAAAGCAGAATTAATTGGGTTTTTAGATGATGATAATTTTCCCCATGAAAACTGGGTTGCTGAAGCTTATGAATTTAGTAAAAAGTATCCAAAAGCTGTTGCTTATGGAAGCCGAATTCTAGGATTATTTGAGGTTGAACCTCCTCCAAACTTTAAACGAATTGAATCATTTTTAGCACTAAAAGATCGAGGGTCACAACCAAATTTATATAAGCCTGAAGTGTTAAGTTTACCTCCAGGGGCTGGATTAGTTGTCAAAAGAGAGGCTTGGTTAAAAAACGTTCCTAAAGATTTAAAATTATTAGGCCCGATCGGAAACTCTTTAATGGCAAAAGGGGAAGATTTTGAAGCACTTTTATACTTGTCAAAAGAGGGAGAAATTTGGTATAATCCCCATATGGTTATTGATCATCAAATACCATCAGAGCGTCTAGAAAAAGATTACTTAATTCAATTGATTCGTTGCGTAGGCTTAAGTATTTGCCAGTTACGGATGGCGACTGCCAAACCTTGGCAAAAGCCTAAAATTATTATCAGTATTTTCCTCGGTAATCTCCGACGGCTTTTACTGCATTGGCTCAAATACAGAGGGAAAATCCAGACTGACCTAGTAGCAGCCTGTGAGATGGAA
Organism: Planktothrix sp.; assembly: GCA_048595135.1. GTDB lineage: Bacteria > Cyanobacteriota > Cyanobacteriia > Cyanobacteriales > Microcoleaceae > JBMDYE01. The sequence goes on from JBMDYE010000431.1 coordinate 1,951, forward strand.
TTTTTCTGGAGTAGTTTGCTCAGTCCTTTGTATTTTGCTAAAAATTCGCTTTGGGTTAGCGTGTCTAATTCCAGTAGCAACAACCTGTAAAAACAACAAAATAGGATATTGATCAATGGCGGAGCCTCAAGTTACAGTAGTCATCGTTCCTAGAGAACGTTTTAGCTATACCCGACAAACTCTAGAAAGTTTATATCAACATACAACGATTCCTTTCAACTTAATTTATGTTGATGGCAATTCTCCTGCGGTTCATAAGCATTATTTAGAACAACAGGCAAAACAAAGAGGATTTCACTTAATTCGTACCGAAGAATTTTTATTCCCCAACCAAGCTCGGAATCTGGCTTTAGCAGAAGTCAAGACCAAATATGTTGTATTTGTTGATAATGATGTTCTGTTTACCGACGGTTGGTTAGAAAAACTTATAGAATGTGCTGAAGAAACGGGGGCTTGGGTGGTAGGCCCCTTGTATTGTGAAGGACAACCCGAAGATGAAATTATTCACATGGCGGGAGGGTTTGCTCATTTTCGAGAAATTCAAGGAAAACGCCGATTTTTTGAACAACATCGCTATTTAAGACAGCCTGTAGGAAAAGTTCGTTCTCAATTGCATCGAGAACCGACAGAATTAGTTGAATTTCATTGTGCGCTGATTCGGACTGATGTCTTTGAAAAATTAGGGATGTTAGACGAAAAATATTTAAGTACCTCAGAACACGTTGATTTTTGCTTAGGGGTTCGAGAGTCGGGGGGAATGGTGTACTTTGAACCGAATTCAGTGATTAGTTACGTTGCACCTCCTCCTTTTGATATGTCAGACTTACCTTTCTTTTTTCAACGCTGGAGCAATGAGCGAAATCAAAAAAGCTTACAACACTTACAGGAAAAATGGAACTTCGATGCAGATGATCCGTTTGTCAAGTACAAATTAAAATGGTTAAACCGACATCGGCAACGGGTGATTCGAGAATCGATTCGTCAACGGATTCCCATCAAATCAGGGTCTTGGATGAGTGAAAAAATTTTAATGCCTGTGGAAACGTTCTTGAATAAATTAATATTCCGTTAGGAATTTTATTTCGATTGAGCGTCAAAAAGAAGGCTTTTGCCCCCATTATCCTCTACAGGGTGTGATGGGGGGTAAAGTTCTTTGAAACAGGCGATTGAAAAAAATTGAGACAGAGTTTGATGAGCAAGTTACAATTAAAGTAACGATCCTCAATGTTGCCAGTGTTTTAGTATCAATAAAGATTTTAGGTTTCGGGATTTTAACTTTTTCTATGCCTTTTTGCGTAGTAACACGGATAAATGTTGTGTTAGGCTTGATGTCAACTGAATTAGCATACTCATAAGCGAGGCAGTCCGATGAAATTTAGCATCGTGATTACAACCTATAACCGCATTGCTTTACTGAAACGAGCTATTGATACGGCATTGAGCCAAACGGTTCCCTGTGAGGTGGTTGTTGCTGATGATTGTTCCACCGATGGAACTGAACAGTATGTCCGAGAATTATCCGCGTCCTTGGCTCAGAACGGGGATCATCGACTTGTTTACCATCGCAACCCAACCAATCAAGGTCATTCAGCAACCATGAACGCTGGAGTTGCTGTGGCGTCTGGAGATTGGATTAAACCTTTAGATGATGATGATTATTTAGCGCCAAACTGCATCGAAGAAATGGTGAATGCCATTACCGCTTATCAAGTTCAAAAAGGCGAAAATTCTACCTCGAAAGTGGTCATTTGTTCTTGTCAAGCCGCTCAAGTTGATCCCGAAGAACAGGAACTCAGTCGAACTCGAATTACTGGCCCTGGAAAAGTATTTTATATTCCTCAAGAAGATATTCATTATGGAATGCTTTTAGAACAAGTTCCCTTTGGAACACCCGTGCAAGTTGCTTATTGTAAAGATTCGTTTATTAAATCCGGTGGTTGGGATTCCAGTTTAGATGCCAATTGTGATGATATTGATTCTTGGATTAAAATCGCTCAATTTGGGGATGCCCTGTTTATTAATAAATGTCTAGCCTATCGAACAATTTGGCCCGGAGCTTATAACCATAAACTTTCCTTTAAAAAACGGCTTGATACCAATATTTTGATGAAAGAAAAAATTTATCAATTTGTTGACCAAAAACATCATCTTAAAATTCCAACCTTAGAAGCCATTCGAGATTATTTAAAATTACATTGGAGTTTAGTAGCCCTCAAACAAGCTAAAGTTTTGAAAGCCGTTAGTTTAGCCTCAGCTTCGGTATTTTCTCCCTCCGGTTGGAAACTGCTGTTACAGTCAATTTCTCACCGCAAACAACAGTTATCTAATTTCAAAAATTCCCTACTTCATCCTTCCGATTGTGAGGACAATATTCAAAGAATTATCTTAATTGATTAATGGAAGCGAATGAAGTATATTCTCAAATTAGCTCAAAGGTTTTTAACCACTTATTATGCCTACATGATCGAATACCGAGCCGAGTTATTTTTGTGGGCTTTATCCGGTTCCTTACCCTTTATTTTAATGGGAATTTGGATGAAAGCGTCACAAACGGCAGATATTCAACTCAATGCCGTTGAATTTGCTCGGTATTTTTTGGCGGCTTATATTGTCAGACAATCTAATGTCGTTTGGGTCATTTGGGAATTTGAAAAAGAAGTGGTTCAAGGAAAACTTTCCTTTCGGTTGTTGCAACCCATTGATCCGGTTTGGCATCATTTTCTCAGCCATATTTCTGAACGATTTGCCAGATTTCCTTTTATTTTCGGGTTAATTCTTTTATTTTTTGCCCTTTATCCTCAATCTTTTTGGATACCCAGTTTACAACAATTTTTGATCTTTTTCTTATTCTTAATTCTTTCTTTTTCTCTCAGATTTATTATTCAATATACCTTTGCTTTATGTTCCTTTTGGATAGAACGAGCCGGAGCCATTGAAGAAATTTGGTCTTTACCTTATGCGTTTTTATCAGGGATGATTGCTCCTTTAGATGTTTTTCCTCCCGTAATTCGAGAAGTAGTGCTTTGGACACCATTTCCTTACTTAATTTATGTTCCCGCTTCGATTTTAGTTGGATTTCCGGTTGATTGGGTTCGGGCTATATTAACGATGCTTTTTTGGGGAATTCTATTTTTTATTATTAATCGTTGGTTATGGCGAAAAGGATTAAAACAATATTCAGGAATGGGAGCATGAGGAATTAAGAATTAAGAATTAAGAATTAGAGGACAAGGAAACAATTTTTCATTCCTTCTGCCTCCTGCCTCCTGCCTCCTGCCTCCTTATGACTGACTCCTGCTATAAGATAGATAAAGGTATTTTAGAGTAATCAATTAGGAACAAACTAACGATGAGACTTCTTCATACAATGTTACGGGTGGGCAACTTAGAACGTTCCTTAAAGTTTTACTGTGATATTTTAGGGATGAAACTGTTGCGTCAGAAAGATTATCCCGGTGGTGAGTTTACCTTAGCCTTTGTTGGCTACGGCGATGAGTCGGATCATTCCGTGATTGAGCTAACCTATAACTGGGGCGTTGAACAATATGAGATTGGCACAGGTTATGGTCATATTGCCCTGGGTGTTGATGATATTTATGGCACTTGCGAACAAATTAGAACCGCAGGCGGCAAAATTACCCGTGAACCTGGCCCCATGAAACACGGAACTACAGTTATCGCCTTTGTGGAAGACCCCGACGGTTATAAAGTTGAACTGATTCAGTTAGGAACTCAAGGGTCAAAATCTGAACAAGAAACCGAAAAAGAAACCGAAATTGCCGTTGCTACCCCTTCTTAATTAAACGGAATTTTCATTTTCCATCCTCCTTAAATCGGTGCTACATAAGTCTCTTAAACCCCACGTAGAGACGCGCCATGGCGCGTCTCTACACAATACCGATGCAACGCAATTTTTAAGCTTTAGAAGCTCGTAATTGTCCACAGGCGGCATCCGCTTCTAACCCTCTGGAATAACGCACACTCACAGCAATATGACGTTGTTTTAAAACATTCATAAATGTATTAATGCGCTGGCTATCCGGTCGTTTATATTGTACTTCTTGAATGGGGTTATAGGGAATTAAATTAACATGACTTTGAAATCCTCTTAACTGACTGGCTAATTCCTCTGCGTGTTCGGGTAAATCATTCAATCCAGCTAACAGAATATATTCAAAACTAATGCGTCTTCCCGTTAATTTAACATAATCCCGACATTCAGCAAATAATTCTGATAACGGATAAGTTTTCGCGCTGGGAATTAATTGTTCTCGAATTTTTTGATTAGAGGCGTGTAAACTCACGGCTAATGTGACTTGTAATTCTTCTTGCGCGAATTGACGAATTTTACCCCGTAACCCAACGCTAGAAACGGTGATCATTCGTTGTCCAATTCCCACATCTTGATTAAGGGATTTAACCGCCGCTACTACATGATCGATATTTAATAACGGTTCTCCCATTCCCATAAACACAATATTACTAACTCGTCGTTGGAAATCTTCTTGAACTGTTAACACTTGATCAATAATTTCTGCGGCGGTTAAGTTCCTGAGAAAACCGCCTTTTCCTGTTGCACAAAAATCGCAACCCATCGGACAACCGACTTGGGAAGACACACAAACTGTTAAGCGTTTTTCGGTAGGAATCCCAACGGTTTCAATAATTTGACCATCGCTTAATTTTAATAAATATTTAATGGTTTCATCGGGTGCGATCGCCCGATAATGAATATGAGAGCGACCAATCGCAACATCCCCAACAGTTTCGCGGAATTGTTTGGGAAACACCGTAATTTCCGATAAAGATCTCACCCCTTTATGATAAATCCAATCGTATAATTGCTTACCCCGATAAGCGGGTTGTCCCTG